>VFKL01000017.1 GCA_009885535.1 Chitinophagaceae bacterium
GTTATTGGTTACCCCGAAAGCAGAATTATTCTCTCTCAATGTGCGGTATATTTAGCCACATCTGTAAAAAGTAACGCTTCATATTTAGCTATTGACGAGGCTTTAGCAATGGTAAGAAAAACGGGAGATTTACCCGTGCCACTTCACCTTCGAAACGCCCCAACTAAAATGATGAAGCAAATGGACTATGGTAAGGATTATCAATATGCACATCAATTTGAACATAATTTTGTGATTCAAGAATTTTTACCTGAAGCCATTTCTGGAACACGGTTTTATTCGCCACAAAAAAATGTGAGAGAAGAAGAAATTCGCCAATTTTTAAAGTCGCGTTGGAAAGAAATTTATGGCTATTAAATAAAAAATATGAGTTCGTTACATTGGACATACAAACATTTTAATTTATTAACTACACAAGAATTATATACCATTCTTTCCCTAAGAAGTGAAGTGTTTGTGGTAGAACAAAATTGTGTGTATTTAGATACCGATAATAAAGATCTAGATGCTTGGCATTTGTGCGGTTGGCAAGGTGAGGTATTGGTTGCTTATGTCCGAATCCTAGCTCCAGGCGTTTCTTATGAAGAAGCCAGTATCGGCAGGGTGCTTACCAATCCTGCATTTCGTAAAAATGGATATGGAGTTGAATTGATGAATGTAGCTATTGAAAAGACAATAAATCAATTTGATGTGTATACCATAAAAATTGGCGCACAATTGTATCTACTGAATTTTTATAGCAATTTGGGTTTTACACAAACCAGTGAAGTATATATGGAAGACGGGATTCCGCATATTGAAATGTTATTTGAAAAAGAAACTGCTTAATCAAAAAATCAATTACGTCAATTCTGCTTTTACATATTTTGCAGTGATGCTTTCTTTTATAGAAACCATTTTTTCAGGTGTACCTTCATACAAAACTTTTCCACCTCCATTGCCGCCTTCTGGTCCAATGTCGATTATGTGATCGGCTACTTTTATCATATCCAAATTGTGTTCAATCACCAAAACGGTATTGCCTCTGTCTACTAATTTCTGAAGCACATCTATCAATAAGCCAATATCTTGAAAATGAAGCCCAGTGCTGGGTTCATCTAAAATGTAAAACGTTTTCCCAGTGTCTCTTTTACCCAATTCGGTTGCCAATTTCACCCGTTGCGCTTCCCCGCCACTTAAGGTAACAGCGCTTTGTCCGAGTGTGATATAACCCAATCCTACATCTTGTAATACTTTTACTTTTCGGTAGATATACGGAACCGCAGAAAAGAATTCTACCGCTTCTTCAACAGTCATGTTTAATACATCACTGATTGATTTTCCTTTATAACGAATTTCAAGTGTTTCGCGGTTGTATCTTTTACCATTACATTTTTCACAATGTACCATCACATCAGGTAAGAAATTCATTTCTATTACGCGCATGCCACCACCTTCGCAAGTCTCGCATCTGCCGCTTTTTACATTAAATGAAAAACGCCCTGCTTGATAACCCCTAATTTTTGCTTCGGGTACAGATGCAAATAGCGTTCTGATGTCTGTAAAGAATCCACAGTAAGTAGCAGGGTTGCTTCTTGGTGTTCTTCCAATTGGACTTTGGTCTATTTCAATAACTTTATCAATATGCTCCAAACCTTTTACAGACTTGTATTTCAGTGGTGGAGTTTTTGATTTATAACAATATTGATTTAAAATGGGATAAAGTGTTTCGTTGATTAAAGTTGATTTTCCACTGCCGCTAACACCCGTAACGAAAATTAATTTTCCTAATGGAAAAGACACCGAAATGTTTTTCAAGTTGTTGCCACATGCTCCATTAACCTCGATTGAATTTCCATTACCAATTCTTCTTTCAACTGGAACCGCGATTTTTTTTGTGCCATTTAAATACTGTGCCGTATCAGAATTACTGTTTATTACATCTTGTGGTGTTCCTTGAGCTACAATTCTTCCCCCATGAATACCCGCTTTCGGTCCAATGTCAACCAGATAATCTGCAGCCAACATAATGTCTTTATCGTGTTCTACAACAAGAACCGAATTTCCGATATCTCTCAAATTACACAATGCATTTATCAGTCGTTGATTGTCGCGTTGATGTAATCCAATACTGGGTTCATCCAAAACATATGTGATGCCTTGTAACTGAGAACCAATTTGAGTGGCCAATCGAATACGTTGATATTCGCCACCACTCAAGCTTTTAGAAGGTCGACTTAAGGTGAGATACGTTAAACCCACATTGAGTAAAAATTGCAATCGCTCTCTGATTTCTTTGAGCACATCTTTTGCAATTTCATTTTGTTTTTTGGACAGTCTTTTTTCGATATCAGCAAACCATTCACTTAAAATATCCAAATCCATATCGCTCAATTCTGCGATGTTTTTACCATCAACTTTAAACCATAAACTTTCTTTTTTAAGTCTTGTTCCTTCGCAGGTTTCACAAGGTTTTAAAATCATGAATTTTTCCGCCCAGTCCCTTACCGCTTCGGATGTATTGGTAGATGAAAACCAACGCTTAATCATATTTACCGCACCTTCATATTCATCTGCATAATAGCTCGATGTTTTTTCGCTGAAGTTAGCTGCGTCATTTAAATCCAATTCTTCTTGAATGTCTTCCATTCCATACAAAAGTAAATTCAATGCTTTTTCTGGTAAGGTTTGAATGGGCTTATCTAAACTGAATTTGTATTTTTTTGCCAATTGTTGTACTTGCTTAAAAGACGTTACATCTCTCGCTTCTCCAATGGGAACGATTCCACCTTCATTAACTGTTTTTGTATCATCAGGAATGATGGATTCCATATTGATTTGATATACATTTCCCAATCCTTTACAAACCGGACAAGCGCCATAAGGAGAGTTAAAAGAAAATGCATTTGGCGATGGTTCTTCATAAGAAACGCCTGTATCTAAACACATCAATTGTTTGCTGTATTGCGTAACTGTGTTTTGCTCATTTACCAATAAAAATAAAAGGTCTTTACCAAGTTGTAATGTTTTTTGCACACTCTGACTCAGCCTAAGTTTCATGTCATCAGAAACTTGTAATCGATCAACCACCACTTCAATGTCGTGAATTTTATATCTATCCACTTGCATTTTGGGCGTTAAGTCCATCACTTCACCATCCACTCTGACTTTTAAAAAACCTTTTTTACGAATGTCTTCAAAGAGTTCGCGGTAATGTCCTTTCCGACCTCTTACTAACGGAGCGAGTAAGCTTATTTTCTTGTTATTAAATTTCTCAAAAATCGATTGTACAATTTCCTCTTCACTAAATTTAACCATCTTTTTGCCCGTATTAAAACTATACGCATCGCTGGCTCTGGCAAAAAGTAATCTTAAGAAATCATATATCTCTGTTATGGTACCTACACTACTTCGTGGGTTCTTATTCGTTGTTTTTTGTTCGATGGAAATCACCGGAGAAAGTCCAGTTATTTTATCAACATCGGGCCTTTCCATATCGCCAACAAACTGACGTGCATAGGCCGAAAAACTTTCCATATAACGACGTTGTCCTTCGTTATAAATCGTATCAAATGCTAGAGAAGATTTTCCACTACCGCTGACACCTGTAAAGACTACAAGCTTGTTCTTAGGCAAGCTTATGTCGATGTTTTTTAAATTATGTTCACGTGCGCCAATTACTTCAATAAATGAATCGGAAGCGTTTTTTATAACTGGGGTAGATTTTTTAGTAGCCATAATGAAATTAATCTGCCAAAGTTACGGGTTATATAATTTGGACAAGACCAAATTGTGGTTATTAAAAGTTGAAAAGTCAAAAGTGAAAAGTAAAAATGGGGATTACGTTTTTTGGAAAATTTACTTCCCAATTAGAATCTCCTTTTAATATTAAACATCTGGATAAACCAAATTTGACATCAGAAAAAATTAAAGCGTTTTAATGCTTAATGCGAAATGAAATAATAGAACATTTCCTTGTACTTTTCTTCAGAAAAAGTTTTCCCTAAGATGCTGTAGTTTTTAATGTCTAAAATGTATTTGAAACAGAATTTAGAAAGCTCTAATTTATTTTGATCTGTTTTCAACAAACTTACCAACTCAAATGCTTGCTCCGAAGTAATGCAGTTTTTTGAAACAAGCTCTTTTGATTTGATTAGTTTTTGTACATCATTTATTTCATTGCCGATTTCGATTCTGATTTTTTCAAAAGCTGATTTGTGCATAGGCCATCCGTTGTTGCATTGCCAATTTTCAGGCTCAACCAATACGAGTTCGCTAACTGGCGTTGCATTAACAATTACAGGCGGTATAAATTTTATAGAATCTTGGTTTGATTTTTTATTGACTTTTTTTGAAGGACGAATTTTATTTATAGGTTTTGAAGGAATTGGTTTAGTAGAAATGGAATCTTTAATTGGTTCGACTTTCTTTATGATTTCTTTTTTCTTTTTTACAACTACTGATTTTTTTATTGCTATGCTAGAATCATTGGTTTTAGTTAAACGTTTTTTAGGAATTGTTTTGGTTGAAATGGAATCTTTTATTGATTCGACTTTCTTAATGATTTCTTTTTTCTTTTTTATAACCACTGATTTTTTTATTGCAACGATAGAGTCGTTATTTTTTGATTCTGTTAAAGCCGGAGCAGATGTAGGCTTATCATAATTATAAATAAAAACATCTTTTTCTGAAACGATATCAACCACAGCCGGCATGGTTTTGAAAACTATTTTTGCAGCGTTGTTTTCTTTTACAATATCGTAATAAAAATCCCTGAAAATTCCAGACTTATTGCATATAAAAAGCTTGTTACGATTTGCGATTAAATGTGACGCATCAGCAAATTCGATTTTTACATCGTATGAGTATTTATACATTTTTTCAACACGTACTTTGGTTTGTGGGACTTCGTTTATTTTGACGTTATTGATATACAGAAAAAAGGATTCTCCGCTAGGCGAGCTTATATTCAAACAGCCATATTTGGGATTTTGTCCAAAAAGAAATAACGGAAAAAAAAGTAGGGCTAAACAAGTAATTTTCATGAGTTTGTATTTAAGTCAAAAAGTAAAATTAAAAAGTCGAAATTGTTGATTTTTATTTCCCTGTTCAATTTTTTACTTTTTACTTTTTAATTCAAAATAGTATTTGTTAATGGGCTCTGTTGTTATAGAACAAATTTTTAATACAATTTGATAAAATTAAAGTTAAGTAATTAATCAATAAATCAAATCTTAACAGTTACAATTATTATATTTGCGCCATCAAAAATTTATGTATGAAAGTTGTTTTATTTTCTATTTTAATGTGCTTTCAAGTTATAGTGCTGAAAGCTCAAGATACAGACCAATGCGTTCACAAATGCAGTCGTGTATTATCTGATGTTTCCACAAATCGAGTAAGTTATTATCAAGAAACATCAATGAGTAAATATGATGTAAAATATTTAAAATTAGACATTGCGGCTCAACCAGGAAGCAGGGCTATTTCTGGCAATGCGCTTACCGTTGCTCAAATCGTTTCTCCGATAGATACTTTTATTACTGAATTGCGTGCTAATATGATTGTAGATTCAATTAAAGTCAACGATTTAGTCACTGCTTTTTCACAATCTTCTGACCATATTTTCATTCCATTGGGTTCTACTCAATCAGCTGGATCTACAATTGCGGTTTTGATTTATTATCGCGGTAATGCGAATAGTTTGGGTGTTTATGCTGGTACAAGCAATGGGCTAACTTATGTAGCTACTTTGTCTGAAAGTTATCAAGCCAGGGAATGGTTTCCTTGTAAACAAATTTTATCAGACAAAATCGATTCTGCAGATATTTGGGTAACTACAAGCAACATCAATAAAGTGGGTTCAAATGGATTATTACAAGGCGTTGATGTATTGCCTTCTAGTAAAGTTCGTTATCGTTGGAAAACAAATTACCCAATGAATTATTACATGCCAAGTATTGCAGTGGGTAATTACCAAGAGTACTTAAATTATGCAAAGCCTGCTTCTATGGCTCCAGATTCAATATTAGTACAGCACTATATTGTAAACACGCCAACGTATTTAGCTTCAGTAAAAACAAACCTCGATAAAACACCTACTTTTATAGAAAAGATGAGCGAACTTTTTGGATTATATCCATTTAAAAATGAAAAGTATGGTCATTCGATGGCAAATATTGGTGGCGGAATGGAACATCAAACTATGTCTACAATGGTGAGTTTTGGGTCAACTTTGATAGCGCATGAATTGGGTCATCAATGGTGGGGTGATCATGTAACTTGTGCGAGCTGGAACGACATTTGGTTGAATGAAGGGTTTGCTACTTATTCAGAACAACTGATGATCGAAAAATTACCTGCATTATTTACAACAACATCCGCAACAACAAATATGCTGAATTTGCATACTAGCGTTATGTCTGCAACTAGCGGTAGTGTATACTTGCCTGATGCGTCATTGTTTGACGAAAACAGAATATTTAGCTCAAGATTAAGTTATAATAAAGGTGCAACTACTGTACATAATTTAAGATTTGAAATGCAAAGTGATAGCTTGTTTTTTAACACGTTGAAAAATTTTCAGCAACAATATCAAAACAATGTGGCTACAACAAACGATTTTAAAGTGGTAGCTGAAAATACAAGTGGCAAAAATTTGACAGATTTTTTTAACCAATGGATTTATGGGGAAGGGTATCCAACATACAACATTACTTATTACAGACCGAACAGCGATTCGATGTTGATTTTGGTAAATGAAACTGTGAGTGCGCCTTCGGTTACGCCATTTTTTAAAGGTTTATTACAGCTTAAAATCACTTCTTTGCAAGGAGATACAACTATTTTGGTAAATGTAATTGGCAATAATCAAGTGTTTAAAATTGGGTATAGAAAAACGCCAACAGGAATAGTGATCGATCCCAACAATTGGATTGTAAATAAATCAGGAACCGTAACAAACGGGGTGGTATTGCCTGTAAGATTAATATCATTTACAGGAACAGCAACAGCAGATTGTTTGATGAATTTAAAATGGAAAACAGCAGATGAATTTAATGTTGTTAAATATGAAATTGAAGTCAGCAGAAATGGATTGGATTTTATAAAAATTGGAGAGCAAGCTGCATTAAGGAATGTAACAAATGATTATGAATTTTCAGTACAGGATAATATACGTGCCTATAGCTATTTTAGACTAAAAATTGTGGAATCGGATGGAAGTTATAGTTATACCACTACAGTAAATTTGGAAACGAAATGCCCGTTGGAATTTGGGGTAACATATAGTCCTGTTCCGTTTCAAGACAATTTAAATATTCGCGTGCAATTGGGTATTTCAAATGAAATTGTTTTGGTGTTAACGAATAGTGTTGGACAAGTTATCAAAAAAGAGAAACGTTCGTTGGCAAGGGGCATAAACAATATTAATTGGTCAAATATGAATCAATTGGCTGCAGGAACGTATATAATATCTGTTACTGATCAATTTGGAAATAAGTCAGTAGAAAAATTGGTAAAAAATTAATTAGCTTTAAAAAGAATTAATAATTTAAAACGAGGATTAATGCAAATTGAAATTTTAAAATCAAAGGTTCATCGTGCTGTAATTACGGAAGCGAATTTAAATTATGTTGGCAGTTTAACTTTAGATGAAGATTTAATGGATGCTGCCAATATGATTGAGCACGAGAAGATACATGTGGTAAATGTAAATAATGGGGAACGTATAGAAACCTATTTAATAAAAGGCCCCCGTGGAAGTGGGGTAGTTTGTTTGAATGGTGCAGCTGCAAGAAGAGGCGAACCAGGCGATGTGATCATTGTAATTTCCTATGCGATAATGGATTTTGAAAAAGCAAAAACGCATAAGCCAACCGTTGTTTTCCCTAAAGAAGGAAACGTGCTTTAAAGCAATTACTTAATAATTAGGTTTGATTTTTAATAAAAGTAAAAATATTTCAAATGAACAAATTCATTGCCGTAGCTTTTTTTATGATTGTTTCTTTTTCAGCAATAGCGCAGAAATCTACCTTGTATAAACCAGAGGCAAATGCCAAAATGGATATTGAAAATGCTTTGAAAAAGGCAAAGGAAGAACATAAATTTGTATTGCTTCAAGCCGGAGGAAATTGGTGTCCTTGGTGTATCGAGTTTCATAGATTTTGCTCTTCAGATAAACAAATCGATTCAATCATAAACGCAAATTTTGTTTGGTATCATTTGAATTATAGCAAGGAAAATAAAAATGAAGATTTGTTAAAAAAATATGACTATCCACAAAGATTCGGATTTCCAATTTTTATCATTTTAAATGAAAAAGGAGAACGTATTCATACGCAGAATTCAGAATATTTAGAAGACGGAAAAAAAAGTTACGACAAGAAAAAAGTGATTTCTTTTTTAGAAAATTGGTCGCCAGCGGCTTTAGATCCAACAAAATATTAATTGAAATTAGCGTTTTACTCTGGTGAATTTTCTAGCAATTCTACCTCATACAAGCCGTGAAATAAATAATATTTTTTCGTGTCTATTTCTAAGCATCTATATCGGCTTCTTACTTTAGCTTCTTTAATAAATTTTCGTTTTCCTTTAATGACAAAATGGGCGCCAATTGGCAATTGTTCTACTAGGCAATGATTGTCTTTTTTAGCATCGTAATTTCGTAATACACGAAGGAGCTGTTCGTCGCCACAACTGCTTGCTGCAGGGTTTTTCAGGGTTTTGTGCAACGCAGATTCAATATCAGGAGGAAAGATGTTCTTTTTCAAAAAGACAGATAAAATTTCTGAAAAAAAAGATTTCCATTCTATGCCATGAGGTGAAACTTTATTGGCATATTTTTCGAATGTGTATAAATGAGCGAGTTCGTGTAAGAGGGTAATCAGAAAACTAAATTTATTTAAGTTACCGTTTACACTAATGCGATGTGCTTTTTCTTTAAAGGCATGGCGGTAGTCGCCTAAAATAGATTGCCGATGGCGTGTGATGGTTAAATGTACTTTGTAGCGATGTAATTCCTCTAATACTTCATCACAGCAATTGTCGGGCAAGTATGTGGCTAAAGCATTTATGGGTACTTGCTTTTTAGACATTTCTATTTTTTATTAAGTTTCATTAAGGTAGTTACTTCGGCCATCAAATAAAACAAATAAAAACACAATCCCAAAAACATGCTGCCTTTATCAAATTTGTAATTATTGTAAATCACGTAAACAAAAACTGCTAGCAAAGAGCCAATCATTTTAATTAAAATCCCACCCATTACGCTTCTAATAAAAACATTGGGATTTTTGTTTTTCATGGATTTGATTTGTAAAGCCAATGTGATTAAACTCAACAAAAAGAAAAAAATATTAGACGCCCAAAGTAAGGCATTGTCAAAATGAAAACGAATGAATCCAGGTGTTTGTAGGAGAAAAATAATCGACCCCAAAATAAAAAAAACAAGAAATAGGATGTAGGATTTTTTTATAAAATTGAACATTTTTTATTTTTTTTTATTGGTGTCTATGACAATTTTAATGATGGTTGTAATGATTAAAATTAATGGAAAAACCCAAGTAGTAATAGGTGTTTTGAATTTAAAATATTTATCAACTTGAATGCCACCAAATATACAAATCAGCAAACCGCCAATTATTTGAGATGAGAGGCTCAAATATTTAAACCCATTATTTTTATTATTCATCATCCTGGTTTGATGCGGGTAAGGATAAAACTACATCAGTTTCTCCCATTACACATTTTCCATTAAAGATAACCGTACTTTCCATTTGAAGTTTTCCAACATGAATATTGCCATTTATAATTGATTTGCCCAACAAATTAAGTTGACCTGTCATTTTGATATCGCCATTAATGGTGCCTAAAATATCAGCTTGATTTCCATTCAAATTCCCATCTACTTTTCCTTGTTGACCAATGATGATTTTGGCTTTGCAATTTATATTTCCAATCAGCTTTCCGTCTATGCGAATATCGCCTTCGCTTTCCATATCGCCTTTTATTGTAGAATCGGTACTAATAATGCTAATGGATTGTAATCCTTGATTGGATTCTGCTTTAGACTTTTGTTGAAACATAAGTAAAAAATTTATAGTTAATCAAAAACAAGTTGGGAAATATTAATCATCAATATTATCCAATTTGGGCATTTTTAAGTTATTGGTGTCTTTTTTTACGATTTTCCCATTTAAAACCTTCTCTATATTCTCATAATAAATTTGCTGTTGTGTTAAAGCTTTTTCCATTGAATCTGTTCGCGCTTTTAATATTCGAAATTCTTTTACTTGCTTTACATTTCCGTAACCAACGCCAGGTAAATAATATTTCAAAGGTGTGAAAATAATTAAAGAAGCCGTTAAAGCAACTAATAATACAAAAAGGGTACTCATAGAAATATACACACTCAATCTTGTAAGTTTAAATTTGATTACTTCTTCATACGTGTCTTCATTCATCAACACCAATCTATAATTGTTTCTCAAACGTTTTAGTCTGTTTGTAATGTCTGATTGATCCATATCAATAATTTATAAAACTAAGTTTAAATGGTCTTTTATTTTGTAAACATACAATTTCTACAATAAAGTTTTTTACTCAATAAAAAAATAGAAAAAAATGCGAGCAAATTTAAATTTTCAAATCTCAAACTATTCATTTTAAATAATTGGGGCAAAATCCATTTGTATTTTTCCGTTAAACTTTTATGTTCTATCGTCTTTTTTTATTGCTGTAAAGTAAAAATTGCCGATATTTAACCGCATTAAATAATTTCAAATTCATGAATGGGAAGTTGTGCCATTATTTATCGATAATATGTTTGTTTGTAATGATTTCTTTTACAGGAATTGCGCAGCCAACATGGACATTTGACCCTTTTGGAAAAGAAAAAAAGCCAAAAGAATATGAAGAGAAAAAATTGGGATCGGAAAAAACAGCAGATAAAAAATTCACTAAACTTCGTCGATTTATTCAAAACAATGTAACACACTACAATTATTATTTCAATGCAAATAATAAAATTAATAAAGTATTGGAATTGGCTAAAGCTGCCCAAAAAGACGATTATGCGAATTTGTTGAGTTTTTATCCCTATAGTTTAGAAAATACATCACAACAGGCAACAGAATTGGATTCGGTAATATATAAATCGACAGCTGGAATTTTATTGCATGATTTAAGAACGGATTGGGTTGATAACATGTATTTTTTAATTGGGAAAGCGTATTATTTCAGAAAAACATTTGACACGGCTTCGTTAACTTTTCAGTTTATAAATTATAATCTTTTTCCAAGAAAAAAAGATGAAGACGATAATCGAATAGTAGGTGCCAATAGTTCAGCAACGTTAACCAAGCTTTCCATAGCTGACAAAGAAAAAAGAAATATTTTCAAACGTATATTTTCAAAACCTCCAAGTAGAAATGAAGCACTGATTTGGTTGGCTCGGAATTATATAGATGCGGATCTACTTGGCGAAGCGGCGGGGTTGTTAAATATTCTTCAAGAAGACCCTAATTTGCCGATAAGATTAAAAGATGA
>VFKL01000210.1 GCA_009885535.1 Chitinophagaceae bacterium
CTATTACAAGAAAAAAATGCTGCAAATACAAGCGTTTGCTTGACTTTTTGATCTTACCATATTTCAATATGCTATCGACCAAAAAATCGGCTCAAACACGCGTCTTTATTGCCTTTTATCCTTTCATGACGATTCCAACTGAAAAATCTGGGTTTAATTGGTAAAATGTTTTTATGAAATCAGATGAGTTTTTTAATTATCTAAAATCAATAAACTTAATACGTGTAATTTAAACCAGTTTGTCCTCAATCTATTTGAGGTTAAGATTTTTGCTAAAAAAAATATTAATTTAACTCAGATTTTGCAGTTGTAATCTATTACAAGAAAAAAATGCTGCAAATACAAGCGTTTGCTTGACTTTTTGATCTTATCATATTTCAATATGCTCTCGACCAAAAAATCTACTCAAACACTCGTCTTTATTGCCTTTTTCCCTTTCATCACGATTCCAACTGCAAAATCCGGGTTAAAATATAACCCAAAAGATATAGTTTGGTTTTGCACAACTCAACTATATGAACAATAGTACACATTTTTATGGAAATTCCGTTTTCGGACAGCTGATTTCTTTAGTTCCTTTTCAAATTATTGATAAAGTTGCTCGACAAATGCAGTCAGACTATTATACCAAACGCTTTACGACCTGGGAACATTTTGTAAGTATGCTTTTTCGGCGTCTTGTTTGGTATCAAATGCTCGGATGCCAGTCATACCCGGTTTATTGGGTTGGTGGATCATTAATTTCCCATCCACTAATATGTCGTACCCAAAGGTTTTTTCGGGAGCAGAAATGATGTTGTAAGTCATTTTTTCCTTTGCCACATTTAAGAAATTCGGAGTCGAGGCGGGAGCTTTTTTGTCTTGAGCCATAGATGTTAGTCCGGCAAATAATAAGCAAACGATCATCAACAAATGATATTTTCTTACCATCTTAATTGGTTTAAATGTTACTAAAAAATTTCTATTAGCGGGTAAGTCCTGGCGAAATGCCGGAGATTTTATCAAAGGGTATTTTGGATTCGGGTGCGAATTTTAAAAAATAACCCTTAAACCCTATTATAAAAGGGGGAAATCCTTTTCATATTTAAATATGAAAAGAAGTTTTGGGAGTTTTTAAAGGTTTCAGATGTTCAATTGGTTCAATGAGTTCAAAAGGTTGGGGATTTTTGTCTGTCGATGTAGGAGTTTTCACCAATCGTCAAAGAGGTTTGTGAGGTTTGTAGGGGTTGAAAATTTTCAACCCTTACAAAAGTTTTGGGAGGATTAATATGTTCAAAAGGTTAATCCAACCACAAACAATAAACAACAAACCACAAACATTCTATTCAATGAAAAACACTTCCCACCTTAAACCATTTAACCCTTAAACCAGCGAAGCGTATTAAACTTTTTAAAAAATACTATCAGCCATAAGCCGGATTCTGTATCCATTGTAAACAACGGTGGTTATCATTTATCTGGCTGAGTTATTACTAACTCAATCTTGCTGCCTACCCTTCAATGCATCATTGCTGAATTTGAGCGAGCCGCTCTCAAACATTGATATACGTGGCATTACAGCGCATAAGGTTTACCCGTAAAATATATTACTACATCTTACCGTGAGCTCTTACCTCACGTTTTCACCCTCATCCCAATACATTGAGACAGTTATTTTCTGTGGCACTTTCTCTTTCCTTTTTTTTAAAAGAAGCCGGCCATTAACCGGTATGCTGCCCTTTGCTGTCCGGACTTTCCTCTCTGAATAAACAGAGCGATAACCGGCTGATAGTATTTGTAAATGTATGTCAAATTATTGTTTGGAAAATTGAATGATTCAAAATATTAAAAAGTGAAAAGTGTAAAACGATTAATAATAGATTAATTTTAAAAAATTTCTTTTCGTAACCAAATTGATGATATTGGGAATTGAAATTGGGAATGTAAAAAAAGAATTATCAAACAATGCAAATAAAAAAAAGGTTCATTGGTTTAATTAAAAGGCAAATCGCTAAATCACAACCAGATTTTTCGGAAAATAAATTTTTGCATATTAAAAAAGCAAATGAAAAAGCGATTGCCATAAAATCAATGTGCTTTGATATTACAATTATTTTTTTAGGTATAATTTCTGCTGGGTTTGGGTTAAAAGGTTTTTTAATGCCCAGTCATTTTATTGATGGTGGCACAATGGGTTTGTCGTTATTAGCCAATCAAGTATTGGGTATCAATTTAGCCTTAATTATTGTTTTAATAAATATCCCATTTATTTTAATCGGAAAAAACACCATCAGTAAAGAATTTGCTATTAAAACTTGTTTTGCTATTGCTGGCCTCGCTATATGCGTTGCATTTTTTCCTTATCCACATATTACAAGCGACAAGTTGCTGATTGCAGTTTTTGGCGGTTTTTTTCTTGGCGCAGGTGTAGGATTAACCATGCGTGGCGGTGCCGTTATTGATGGTACTGAAGTGTTGGCCATTGCGATGAGCAAAAAAACAGGACTTTCAATTGGAGACGTAATCCTTTGTATCAACATTCTTATTTTCTCTCTTGCCGCTTGGATAAATTCTATTGAAACGGCATTATATGCCATGCTCACTTATTTGTCTGCTTCAAAAACAGTTGATTTTTTAATTGAAGGAATTGAAGAATATACAGGCGTTTCCATCATTTCCATTAAAGAAGAAAAAATAAGAGCAATGATTACAAATGAAATGGGACGTGGCGTTACGGTGTATAATGGTGAACGTGGTTTTGGTAAAAGTGGTGAAAAGTTATACGACATGAAAATTGTTTACACCATCATCACCCGACTTGAAATAAGTAAATTAAAACATGAAATTGAAAAAATCGACCCCAATGCCTTTGTATTTATGACTAGTGTGAAAGACATGAAAGGTGGAATGATTAAGAAAAGACGTTTGAAATAATTCGATTTAAATGTTGAAGAATATTTCCGTTGCACCATAACCATACAAGTGATGATATTGGTTCACAAATGACTTTACAACCGATCTGGGTTTTAATAATTCATGTATCTCATTTTTTAATTTTCCTTCCCCTACTCCGTGAATTATAACTAAAGAACTTTGTTTGTGTAAAACCGCCAATTCGAAATATTTTTCGAAATTATCCAACTGGATATTTAGGATTTCAAAATTAGAAAGATGCGACCAATTGTCTGTTAGTTTTTCAATATGCAAATCAACTACAGTTCTTGCAGGTTGTAGATTTGATTTTAATTTGGAGATGTCGTAAATCTTAAATCCGGCATTGTTTAATTTAGACAGATCCAGCTTTTCTTCTTCATTAACTTTATCTGGATAATGCAAAAACAGTTCAAATGAAAATGAAGCAGCACCAGTTTCTTTTAACTCTTCAATTTTCTTAAAAAGTTGTTTCCCTTTAAGTTTCAATAACCTTTCAAAATAAGGTGCTTTTTTAGGATTTGCATCCGCTAAAGAAAATTCAAATTCAAAAGTTGGAGAGTCACTTACGTCTTCAAAATTGATATCGTGTAAATAAATGTCGCTTAACCCATAAACACTTCCCACCAAATCAAAGCTCGATTCGCCACCAAAAACAAGATTGTATTTGAACTGATAAGTCTCTTCATTAAAGTTGATGAGATATATTTTTAGTTTTTCTACAATATCGTCATCAAAAATATCTTTATCATAAACAGGGATAAAGTTTATAAAAACACCATCAGCCGTTTTAACCCTTGTAGTTTGTTTTTCTTTTTTAATATTGTCTACATGGATTTTTTTCTTTTCAACTACTTTTTTTTGGGTAAACATTTTAAAATAGGGAAAATCAATTTGATCCATATAGGCAGGAAATTTCACGCCACGCACTTCTATCATCACCATTTTGTCGTTAATGATTTCCACTACTTTTCCTTCTTCATCAGAAATCAACACAATTATTTTATCCCCTACTTCGTATTTCAATTTTTTTCTTTTTTTTGCCGTTGTTGGTGTTATCACCAACAATAAATTTACTTTGCCTTTGTTGGTGTTATCACCAACAAATTAATCAACTATGCCAGTTTACTTTTTTTATACCCGTACATAAAATAAACAACCAATCCCAATACCAACCAACCACCAAACCAAGCCCAATTCATTGCAGTCATGCCTGTTAATAAATACAAGCAAGTAACTAATCCAAGTAAAGGAATTAATGACCAATTTTTGAACAGCGTTACAATTGACAAAATGATGCAACTCAACCAGAAAATCAATGACGAAATATTGAAAGTAAGGTTGGCTGAATCACCATTTAAATTAAATAAATCTGAAAAGTAATTCTTGGCAAAAAACTGTATAATGATCATTGAGCCAATAATTAAAGTTGGAAAAAAAATACGAGATGAAATAAATGGCAAATGA
The DNA here is from genome assembly GCA_009885535.1 of Chitinophagaceae bacterium. Taxonomy (GTDB): domain Bacteria; phylum Bacteroidota; class Bacteroidia; order Chitinophagales; family Chitinophagaceae; genus Ferruginibacter. The sequence goes on from VFKL01000210.1 coordinate 4,378, forward strand.
AATTTACCTGGTTCTTTTTCTTTGGTTGGCAAAAGCAAAACGCCGCCACAAACAAGCACAAATGCAAATAGCGTAGCGATACTAGTAAAATCAAGTACAAATGTTTTGTCAGTAAATAAAATCGGTACGCCCACCACAAATCCTGTTACGATTGTTGCAAAAGATGGCGTTTGAAATTTTGAATGTATTTTTTGAAAAACAGGCGGTAATAATCCATCGCGGCTCATGCTCATCCAAATGCGGGGTTGTCCCATTTGAAAAACCAATAAAACGCTTGTCATGGCTACAACAGCGCAAATAGACACCAGCAATTGCATCCAACCGATGTTTAAATTTTGAGGTTCGAAAATGAATGCTAGCGGATCGCCTACTCCTTCAAAATTTTTGTAGTTTACCGCTCCACTCAACACCATGGTTAATAAAATATAAATGACGGTACAAATCACCAAAGAGTAAATCATGCCTTTGGGTAAATCACGTTGAGGATCTTTGCTTTCTTCTGCTAATACACTTACGGCATCAAAACCAATATAAGCAAAGAAAACTCCAGCCACAGCAGCCATTACCCCACTAAATCCATTGGGCATAAAGGACTTTACTCCAGCATCATTTTGAGGAAGCCAATTGGAAGTGAGTCCATTGCTCAAAACCAAATAACCTCCAACTATAATAATTAAAAACACAACACCCAATTTTAAAATCACCATCAGGTTACTGAAATTTCTACTTTCTTTAATCCCTCGATACACCAAATACGTTATTAGGAAATTAATGATTAATGCAGGCAGATCCAATATTATTTTTAAACCAATTAATACAGGCGCATTTTTCCAAGCAGCAATAACATCTTTATTTGTACTTCCGGATTCAATGCCATGCTTTGCTTCCATATAACTTGTAGATAAATACGCAGGAATGTGCACGTTCATTCGTTCCATAAATGAAGTGAAATAATCACTCCAACTGTAAGCCACATAAATATTACCTATTGAATATTCCATGATTAATGCCCATCCAATGATCCAAGCAAATAACTCGCCAAAACTGGCATAAGCGTATGTATATGCGCTACCAGCAACTGGAATACGACTGGCGAAATCGGAGTAACAGAAAGCCGTAAACGCACAAGCTATTCCGGTAATGATAAACAACACAATTACGCCAGGGCCACCATTAAAAACAGCCCCACCCAAACTGCTAAAACTACCGGCACCAAGAATTGCGGCAATGCCAAAAAAAGTCAGGTCTTTTACAGTCAATACCCTTTTCAATCCGCCACCATGGACATTATCAGAACCTTCGGCTAAAATGCTGTTGATGTTTTTTTTTCGAAATAATCCTGTGCTCATATAAAATTGGATTTTTTATTGATGAAGCGTTTATTTAAAATTATGATTCTCTGTCTAATAAG
>VFKL01000112.1 GCA_009885535.1 Chitinophagaceae bacterium
CGCGATGTCCGTAATTAGCCAACAATCTCGTTGCATTTGGACAGCTCGTTCTGTGAATTTTAAGTCCTTCGCCTGTTGAAATAAAACCAAATACATCATCCCCAGGAATTGGTTTACAACAATTCGCTAAGGTGTACATTATCTTATCACTTCGTTCGCCAAAAATGATCAGTTCAGTATCTTTTTTGGGTAGAAGTTTTAATTCATTTTCATCAAATTTTTCTTCAGGTATTTTTATGGGTTTAGGTGCAATTAATTTATCGCCATGTATGGTAAATTCTTTGAGTTCTTTAAGTTCATTTTTTTTAATGGCAATATCATACATCAAATCCAATGAACTTTGATATTTATAAAAATTAACCAATTCCTCAATATTGGTTTGATTGAATGAAGCGTTTAAAGATTTTAATTTTCTTTCCAAAATACTTTTTCCCAAATCAGCTATTTGCCTCCGTTCATCTTTTAGTGAGTCTTTTATTTTTTCCCTTGCTTTAGAGGTTACTACAAAATTCAACCATTCCGCATTGGGTTTTTGTTTAGCACTTGTAATGATTTCTATCTGATCGCCACTTCTTAGTTTATAACTTAAAGGAACCAATTTATGATTCACTTTAGCGCCAATACATTTTACGCCAATTGCCGTATGTACGCTGAAGGCAAAGTCTAATGTGCTTGCCCCGGTAGGTAGCATTTTTATGTCTCCTTTTGGTGTATACACGTAAATCTCTTCTGCTAAAAAAGAAGTTTTGAAATCTTGTAAAAAATCAAGCGAATTGGTATCCTGATTGGCTAATGCTTCTCTGATTTGATTAAACCATTTGTCGAAATTACTTTCATCATCTTTTTCTTCTTTGTATTTCCAATGTGCAGCCAATCCTTTTTCTGCAATATCATTCATACGCTTTGTTCTGATTTGCACTTCTACCCATTTTCCCATTGGTCCCATCACCGTGGTGTGCAAAGCCTCATAGCCATTACTTTTAGGATTACTCAGCCAATCTCTAAGTCGCTCTGGCGAAGGATTGTATTCATCAGTGATGATGCTGTATATTTTCCAGCAATCTTCTTTTTCTTTTTCTGGTACTGCGTTTAAAATGATGCGAATGGCAAATAAATCATACACCTCTTCAAATGAAACGCCTTTCTTTTTAATTTTTGTCCAAATGGAATGTATGCTTTTGGGTCTGCCGTAAATTTCAAATTCCAAACCAGTGGATTGCAATTTTTCTTTTAATGGCTTGATGAAATCATTGATGTAGCGGGTTCTCTCTCTCTTTGTATCCTGCAGTTTTTTGGCAATAAATTTATACGTTTCAGATTCCATGTATTTCATGGATAAATCTTCCATCTCCGTTTTTATGTTGTAGAGTCCCATACGGTGTGCCAATGGTGCATAAACATAAATGGTTTCCGAAGAAATCTTAAGTTGTTTCTCTCGCTTCAAACTGTCTAATGTTCGCATGTTATGAAGTCGATCGGCAAGTTTAATTAAAATCACCCTTGGGTCATCTGTCAGCGTGAGTAAAATCTTTTTAAAATTCTCGGCTTGCTGACTCGTATTGGCATCCATTACGTTAGAAATCTTTGTGAGTCCATCAACGATTTTTGTGATTTCAATCCCAAATTCTCTTTTTATATCATCAAGGGTAATGTCGGTATCTTCAACGGTATCGTGTAAAAGCGCGCAAATGCTACTTCTAACACCCAATCCAATTTCTTCAACGCATATTTTAGCAACGGCAATGGGATGTAAAATATAGGGCTCGCCACTTTTGCGTCGCATGGTTTTATGGGCATTAACCGCCATTTCAAAAGCGGAGCGTACAAGCTCTTTATCGCCTGGTTTCATTTTTTGTTTTAAAACCTTCAATAAGCCACGATATTCTCTCAGAATTTCTTTTTTTTCTTCTTCTTCAGAAAGATGATAGGTTGATATGTTTTCTGTATTTGGCATGATGATGCACGAATTTACTTTAAAATCGTGTAAAAGAAAAGGTTGGAAAGTATAAGGTAAACAATTAAGTTTTTTCCACTTCTTTCAATAAACGCTCCAATTCTGCATCCATCCTCGAAAAGGCAAACAATTTTTTGCTTAGGTCTTTTAATGATGCGCCGATGTGATATAGTTCTTTCCGGTCGATGATGAGAAATCGATCATGATTGTTTTTTAAAATATAGAAGTTGATGGGAGAATATTGCTGATTGAATTTTAATAGGTCGTATTTAAATACAGGGTTAAATTTTTCTGAATATATTGTTGCTTCAACATTTTTGTTGCGTTTAGATAATAATGAAAGTGTCGTTTCGTCAACATAATTGTCTATAAGTATATTAGATTTCCTTGCCTTTTTGATAAGGTCTGAAGCGAATACGTAGGCATCGAAAATTTGACCATTGAAGAAAATCCCTTGTTGGGGGATGGGGTCAGCCTTCTCTAGAGCATGGAAAAGGTTTTCAAATTTTGATTCGTTATCTATTTGTTTTCTTTCTACCAATTCCAATCTTTGTTGAAATCCGATAAGTTGAATACCGGATTTACGTAACGTAACAAATGTCTGAATGATTTCCAGGCTGATTTTAATGGCAATTTCGCTTTTCAAAACTGATGATAACATCGCAACGCCTTGCTCTGTAAAAACGTAGGGTAGATATTTTAAATTTTGGCCTCTGTTTATTTTGTTCAAGGTCACAAATTGTGACCTTGAAGCTACCCATTCATCGATGGTTAGTTGAAACATCATCCAGTTTGGAAATCTTTCTCCATTTCTTTTTACCGCCTGATTCAAGACTTTTGTATCTACTTGATACAGTTTCGCCAAATCGCTATCCAACATAACAGGCACACCCCGAATATTAAAAATGCGGTTTTCGATAAAGAGCGAATCATTGAACAGTATTTTATCAGACATAATCACCGCAAAATAATACGTTGATTTTTTTGGTCAAGGGGAAAAACAACGGAAGATGGATGTTTTTTAAACAATTTTATGAACTCTATTTAAAAGAATTGAAAGTTATATAGGATTGTATCTTTTAAGATTTATCAAATCGTTGGATTAAAAAACCTAGCATACCCTAAAAACCAATTCCCATAAAACTGAATACTGAGCTATGAAAAAATAATAAATATTGCAAAGCCCGCTATTCCGGTAAACAAACTGATCCATTCTATTCTTGTAGGGGTTTCTTTAAAAATATGTCTGTTAAGAAGAAAGCTCAGTGGCATCATAGACAATTGCATCAAACTGATGAATGAAATCGGATTGTAACGAAAAGACAGATGATTGAAATAAGATGCCGCAAACAAAGAGAATGCAATTATTGACAAAAATAAAAAGCTACGACGTGCTGGTTTGTCTGCTGGAGTTACTGTTTTATTTCTTTTTAAAATAAGAAATAGTAAAATGCTGACGAGTAAAGTGGTTGATTCCATTATGGCAACACTCCACATCTCAAATCCATTTTTTAAAACAATAGACAGCAAACTATAACCAGCAGTCCAAAATAAACTGCTTAATAAAACATATAATGCTCCTTTGCTCCATTTGGTAAAAGCCATTTGATAAAAGCAGCCAAATGACATCAAAAGCCAAGATGGAATCATCCAAAGGTGAAATTTCTCATTAAACAGAAAAATACCGGTGAGTTGTTGTAATATATTCCCTACGATATAAATAGAATTGGCATTTGAAAAATGTAAACTGTGTATGGCTTTAATGTAAAAATATATTCCTCCATAGGTAAGTAATGAACAGCCAACAATTTGACAAATGATGTTAAATGAAGGTGCAGAGGCAATTCCTGAAAATAAAACAGTGCCCAACAGAGAAACGATGCAAGTGTACAAAGAACGAATCATCAAATATTCATAGGTATTTACTTTAGAGGAGGTGATCTTTTGTAATACATCAACTATGTAAAATAAGGAAGCTCCAATGTAAAAATAGTATACGGGATTTATGTGGCTCATTTGAATATTTATTGTATTTCAAAGGTAGAATCTATTATTAAATACAATTTGTCTGAAAATAAAAATCTATTCACAAAGGGGTTTAAAATCTTTTTACTTTTTAAAATCTTTTATTTTTTTTATCAATCGATTTTTACTACAAAAAACCTGACTCTGATGTAACTCAATTATTTGTATCATTTGAGCTGAAGTAATCAGATTTGTTTGCTTATTTAACTTTTGGAGATTTACACCTGCATTGACCAAACTATCCCATTCAAATTTGATGTTATCTTTAATTTTTATAAAAACTTGTTCCAATTCTACCCTGAAAACTGTTGGGAGATAAATCCCTATTTCGCTCAGCTGACTGATCAGAATAATGGCTTCATCAGCTTCTAATGTTTTTAATATCGTTAGAGAAAAATCAAGAAGATTATTCCATTTGTCATGATTGCCTGTTTGGTAATAATAAACCAATGCCACTTTGATCCAACGGGTGGCAGGAAAAATATCATGCTGGTCTTTGAGTTTAATGATTTCGGCCAAATCAACTTCAGAAAGTTTGGATGCTCTACGTAGACTTTGTTTTTTTAATTTATTTTCCCATTCGTAATCAAATGCAATTGTATTTGCGAAGAAAAAATCTGTAGTTGGAAGCTCTTTTTTTTTACTCAAACCCTGCATGGCCTTGCCAAAATATTTATCAAGATAATCTACGTCAACCCACCATTTTAGATAAATATCTACCAGCGTTGGGTTAGATACCAAACAGTCTATAATTTTTTGTGGTTGTTTGTTTTGTCGGATTCCTTGTAAGATTTGTTCGCCTAATAAAAACTGTTCGTTCACTGAAATGCCATTTTTTTCAATGTAAGAAACCAAATGTTTTATATACCGTACTTCATTTTCTTTGGCAGCAATTTTTGCATAGGAAGCAAAAAAAGTGGCATGAGGCTGTGTTGAAAAATTTATTTGAAGGTCTCTTCCGGTTAATATAATTTGTTCATATTTCTTAAAAGATAAAAATCCTGCAGCTTTTGCAACTAAGTCTAACGTATACTGGAAGTGTGTTCTGCCATCACTACGAAGCCCAGCCATTCTTGCCAATGTATTTTCAGAAATTTTAAATTCGGGACGTAGTTTTATAGAAAGTTGTCGAAGCGAAGTATAATCGATGGATTCGAATCCCCATTTTTGAAGGAGAATTTGAACTAATTTTTTTTGAAGTGCTTGAGAATCCATGCGCAATATTAATCAAAAAGTTTATTCCGAAAATACGCCATTAACTTGGCGAAACATGGCGAAAAGTAATTCGAGTATTGGGTATAAACTTGCAAATTGAAATTTCTAATAACGCCTAAGTAGTTTCTACTTTATTCCATCACCTTAATAATTTATTTATGAAAAAGTCAATGGTAATTTTATTAGCCTTCTTGTTATTTTCTTTTCAGGCATTAAAATCACAAGCATGGTCAACAATTGCTAATAAGCCAACACTTACTGAGGCATCTGCTTCTGTAGTAATTGGAAATACTATATATGTAGTCGGAGGGAGCAACACTTGTGAAGCATACAACACCTTAACTAATTCATGGTCTATAAAGGCCAACTTAAATGTGCGAAGAGGAGAATTGGTGGCTGCTACAGTTAACGGTAAGATATATGCAATTGGTGGGTATAATGGATCGGCTCAAAATACTTGTGAAGAATATGATCCTGCATTGAATAGTTGGACTATAAAAGCACCCATGCCAACGACAAGATCTGTTATTTCTGGAGCAGTAATTGGAAACAAAATATATGTTGTAGGAGGTTTTCCAGGTAATTATGGAACTTTAGAGGTCTTTGATCCTGCTACCAATACTTGGTCAACAAAAGCGCCTTGTCCAAATGGAAGATTGCAGATTAATAGCTGTGCTGTATTGAATAATAAGCTGTATTTCATTGGGGGGCCTTTTTATTCAGGTGTAGATGTTTATGATCCTGCAACCAATACGTGGTCTCTTGTTACCAGTCTCCCTTCTCCAAGATTTTCAGGTGCTGCTTGTGTAATGGAAAATGAAATTCATTACATAGGGGGTGTCAATGGCGGGGTTTTTACACCAAGTTTTCCAAATGAAAGAACACACTATGTTTATAATGCAGTTACAAATACATGGAGAACAGAATTAGCCTTACCTAAAAAAAGATCCAGACATATTACTGAAACAGTCAATGGTAAGATTTATGTTATTTCAGGGTTTGATAGTACACTTTCATTAACCAATACTAACTATGTTTATACTCCTTCTTGCATCGCCAACATCACCAACAATGA
>VFKL01000195.1 GCA_009885535.1 Chitinophagaceae bacterium
AAATACCTAATGCGATTATTATAACAGTTATAGATGTACGCAGTTTATTTCCTGCCACATTTTTCCATGCCAATGAAAGAATATCACGCTGAGTCATGTGATGAAATTACAATAAAAAAAAGGAAGGCAAACTGATTAAAACAATTATCGATAAATAATTTTATCTGTACATCCAGCCGATAATAATTTCGGGATATATACCGATGATTAAAATCATAATGGAAATAAGCACCAACATGAATTGAAATGATTTGGAAATTGCACTTGTTTGAATGGTATTTTCATTCCCTTCTTTGAAATACATGGCTTGTATCACACGGAAATAATAATATGCACTAATTGCAGCAAACAACACGGCAACAATCACAATCCAAATTTGATGTCCATTTTCTACTGCTGCCATCAACATAAAAAATTTACTTTGAAACCCTGCGGTTAAAGGAATACCTGTAAGTGACAATAAAAATATGGTTGCAGTTAAAGCCATTAATGGTTGTGATTTTGCTAATCCATTAAAGCCATCAATAGTATAATCCTCCATTTTTATAAGCACCCCAAAAATACCTATTGTAGCCAAACTATATGCAGCAGTGTATAATAGTAAGCCTTCTTTTGCTTTATCATTTAGTGCGAAAACAGCCAATAGCATAAACCCTGCTTGTGCAATACTTGAATATGCTAACATACGTTTTACACTTTGTTGGAAAACCGCGGTTACATTTCCTATTAATAATGTAGCAATCGTAATGAATGTAATTAACTTCTGCCATTGGTCGTGCATCGAACCAAAAGCATGTTCGAACAATCGAATGAAAGCAAAGAATCCAGCTACTTTTACAATTGTGCTCATAAAAGAGGTAAATACCGTTGGTGCGCCGTCGTACACATCTGGTGTCCAAAAATGAAAAGGGGCTGCCGAAACTTTGAAAGACAATGCCACCAAAATAAATAATAAGCCTACAGAAATTAAAATTGGCATCTGTCCAGTACCCAACATTATTTTATCTATGTAAAAAGTTGCGTTGGTCGTTCCACCATAAATAAACGCAATGCCCATTAACATAATACCTGTTGAAAATGCGCCCATTAAAAAGTATTTCAAGGCCGCTTCATTGCTTTTCAAATTGCGTTTATCGCTTCCCGTTAATATGTATAATGGAATTGAGATGATTTCAATTCCAATAAACAACATCAACAACGTATTGAAGGTTGCAGCTATTGAAATACCAGAGAGTATAAAGAAAATAAGTGCATAATATTCACCAACATGTTCGCCTACTTTTTCTATTTCAGAACCATTTAATAAAAAATAAATCAGTGTACAAATAAGAATCAACGCTATGAAAGCAAGATTAAAATTATCCATGCGTAGCATATCATTTATCTGAATGTTGAAAAATGATTTATGATTCAGATATTCAAATATGCTTGATATTAAAATGCTTACCAATCCAAAAATAGCAATGTACTTTGGTGTTGTTTTGCTTTTTATAAACACACCACAAAACATCATGATGACACCCCAAATTGCTGATAATATAATTGCGTTCATATTTATTTAGTTCGTTTTGAACCCTTATTTAATCTGTACAAAAAATTGTGTTACAAATTCCTTTGTTAAGTCTATTAATGGCTGAGGATAAACCCCTATAAAAAATATAATGCCTACTATAACAAACAAAACTAATTTTTCATTCCACTGTATGTCTTTGATTTCTGCAGTTACTCCATTAACACTGCCATAAAATACTTTTTGAATCATGTTTAATGTATACACAGCAGAAATGATAATGCCTATTCCTGCAACTGCTGCAAACCATTTATTGTAATTATATAAACCACTAAACATTAAGAATTCTCCTGCGAAAGCATTGGTCAAAGGCAATGCAATGTTTGCTAATGCAATGACAAGCATTAAAATGGTAAGTACTGGCGCTGTATTGGCAATTCCTGATAGCTCAGACATTTTTTTGATGCCTGTTTTTCTTTCAATGATATCTACTACAAGCCACATACCGATAATGTTTATCCCGTGATTAAACATTTGTATCATTACCCCTTGAATGCTGATTTCATTCATGGCAAAAATGGCAGCGCACATTAAACCAATATGCGCGATAGAAGAATAGGCTACTAATTTCTTAATGTTATCCTGCATCATCGCCACACAACTTGCATACACAACACCAATTATGGAAAGTACAATAATTAGGTTTTTGTAATGCAATGTAGCTTCTGGAAAGATGGGAATTAGCCAGCGCAATACAGCGAATAATCCCATTTTTACCATAATACCACTCATCACCATCGTAACAGGTGTTGGAGATTGATCGTATGCATTTGGCTGCCAAGTATGAAATGGAAAAATGGGCATTTTGATGGCAAAGGCGATAAAGAAAAGTGCAAACAACCAGTTTTGTTCTGTTACAGATAATTGTGCCTGATAGAAAGCATTCAGAGAAAATGAATGTGCGACAATCGTACCATCATCAAACATTCTAGAACCAGCATGTAAGTAAACATAAATTATTCCAATGAGCATCAATAATGAACCAGCGAAGGTGTATACAAAGAACTTGAATGTGGCTTGTATTCTTTTTTCACCACCCCAAATGCTCGATAAAAAATAAACCGGTATTAGTGCCAATTCCCAATAAAAATAAAAGGTAAGTGCATCCAATGCCATGAAAACACCCATTAAACCTGCTTGCGTAAGCATCATTAATCCATAAAATCTAGCTGGTTTTACATATGTGGTAGTGGATGTTCCAATTAAAATAAGCGGAAAAGCTGTTGCTGTTAATAATGTCAACATGCTTCCTAAACCATCAATTCCAATAAAATAGTTAGCCCCTAAATATTTGAGCCACATGTAATTTACATTGTTGTAATTCAGGTATTTGGGATCATTTACATAAAATAATGAAGCTATTGATACGCCAAATATCAAAATGGAAAACAGCACTGCAATGCTTTTTGCATTTTTCTCGTTGCCTAAAGTAAAACAAAAGATGCTTGCTAAAATTGGCAACCAAGTTAATAAGTCCGGAAAAGTTATATA
>VFKL01000144.1 GCA_009885535.1 Chitinophagaceae bacterium
TATTTAGTTGCAGTGCGGTTGGATTAAATTCAGCGACTGCATTGTTGAATGTAACCAGTTTGCCTTCAATATTAACTGCGCCATCAAATACAACAGCTTGTGTAGGAAATGCTGCCGTATTTGGCATAGAAGTATCAGGCGATAACGTTCAATATCAATGGCAAATGAGTACTGATGGAGGAATAACATTCACAGATATTTCAGGTGCTAATTCAGCCAGCATTACCATTAATAATGTTGGATTAAGTATGAACAATTATTTATTCAGGGTATTATTATCAAATACTTGTTCTGCCTCTGTTTTGTCTCCTACAGCAATTTTAACGGTTAATGCTCAAGCGTCAATTGTTTCTTCTCCAGTAAATCAATCTGCTTGTCCTGGAAATACAGCTTCCTTTAACGCGGAAGCAACTGGTCCGGATTTAAGTTATCAATGGCAAATGAGTACTGATGGAGGAACAACATTCAATGATATTTCTGGAGCAAATGCTTCAAGTTTAAATATTGCAAATGTTGCAGCTTCAATGAATAATAATCAATACCGTGTTAAATTAACAACAAGTTGTTCGGCATCTTCAATATCAACAAATTCGGCAGTTTTAACGGTTTTGCCTCAAGCAAATATTGTGAGCAATCCATCAAATATTTCTGCTTGTGCAGGTTCAGATGCATCATTTAGCATTTCTGCGGAAGGAACTAATGTGCAATATCAATGGCAAGTAAGTACAGATAACGGTGTTAGCTATACGAACATTAGTGGAGCTACAAATAATACACTATTGTTGTCTTCAATTACAACAAATATGAACAACAACATTTACAGGGTAGTTGTATCTGCTAATCCTTGCGGAAACGTTAGCACAACAGCAACATTAAACATTTCGGCATCACCAATCGTAACCATTCAAGCATCTCCTTATAAAAATCTATTCCCTGGGCTTTCTACAACATTAACAGCAAGTTCAGTTCCAGCAAGTGCTTCATTTAATTGGTTTAAAAATGGAAATTTAATTTCTGGAGTAACTGGGAATTCATTGACAGTTGATTTTGAAGGCAGGGGAAGCTACACAGCAAAGGCATTAACTGAATGTAATAATATTTCGAATACATTAATTATTGGAGATTCTGCTACGAGTAATATGTTTATATACCCCAATCCAAATAATGGACAGTTTTATATTCAATTCTTTGGAACAGACCAAAGTCAATCGGGGAAAATTACCATGTATGATTCAAAGGGTGCAAAGGTTGTTTCGCAAACATTTAACTTAACTACTACCTATGAAAAAATTGAAGTTATTGCTAAAAAATTAGCAGCCGGTACATATATGATCATGGTTAGCGACAGTAAAGGAAATAAAATCAATACAGGAAAACTAATCAAGTTATAAAAAACACATTTGAAAAATTGTTAAGGGTCTCTTCATCGAGACCCTTTTTTTATTAAACAGGGTGGAGTTAGTGACAAAAATGATGTATTTTACGTTGCGATTTTATAAACCAAAATCGAACATTTTATATGAAAAAAATTCTACTCGTTATTTTTTCTGTTTTATCTATTAACACAATTTTTGCTCAGAATATTACTGATGCTGATGCATTTAAATTGTTACAACAAAATAGCATTGAGGTTGGATTAAACACATCTGATTTAAACAACTCAATCATAAGCGATGCGTACAACAACAATTATTCAAATCTGCAAATGATTTATGTACAGCAGTCGTATTTGGGTTTGCCAATTTACAATCAAATACAAACGTTGGCATTTAAAACAGGAAAATTGGTTTCAAAAACAGGGAGTAGAATTTCGGGTATAGAAAAAAGAAGTTTGGGCAATAATGGAATTCCTACAATTGATGCAACAACTGCTGTATTATCAGCATTGCGCGATCGTAAATTATCTGCTTCAAGAAATCTTGACATCGTAAAAGTTGAAAAAAATGGACATAAAGTTTTTTTTGATAAAATGAATGTGTCAAGAGAAAACATAACTGCAGAATTGATTTGGGTTCCAATTGAAGCTGGGAAAAAGGTGGTGCTATGTTGGCAAGTATATTTGATTCCAACAAATGCTTCTGATTATTGGATGGTGCGTGTAAATGCAAACGACAATTCGATTGTTGGGTTAGATAATTATACGGTTACTTGTAATTGGGGTGAACCAGAAAATGGTGTTTTACATTTAAATGAGCATTCAAAAAATGAGGTTTTTAGTCTTGAAAATATGTCATCTACTACTTCGAAATTGAATGTCGTAGAAAACAGTCCAAGTATCGTAAATACCGCTACTTACCGTGTTATTCCTTATCCTGCTGAAAGTCCACAACACACTGGTGGTGCTCATGCTGTGGTAACAAATCCTTGGATTTTAACTGCTGGAAATGCAACCACTTTAAAATGGCATAATAATGGAACATTGGATTTCAATTATACTAGAGGGAATAATGTTTGGGCTCAAGAAGACAGAAATGGAAATAATGGCACAGGAATTCCGGCAACATCTACAACGCAATCAGACCCTTTAAGTTTTGAATTTACGCCAAGTTATACTGTTACGCCAACACAAACTACGCCTGTTCAAAATCAGCAATTTAATATCACCAATTTATTTTATTGGAATAACATCATCCATGATTTAAGTTATCAATATGGATTTGATGAAGTGTCGGGAAATTTCCAAGCGTCTAACCTTGGCCGTGGTGGAGCTGAAAATGACTACGTGCTTGCAGATGCTCAGGATGGCTCTGGAACAAATAATGCGAATTTTGCTACGCCTGCTGATGGTGGAAGTGGAAGAATGCAAATGTATCTTTGGGGAAATGGTATTCAAAAAGATGGCGATGTAGATAATGGTATCATCAGTCATGAATTTGCACATGGTATTTCAAATCGATTAACAGGTGGTCCTGCACAAGCAGGTTGTTTGCAAAATACAGAACAAATGGGTGAGGGTTGGAGCGATTATTATTCTTTAATGTATACACAAAATTGGGTGACATCAACCTTAACCACTGGCTTTAGTACACCAAGGTCAATAGGTACTTATGCTTCCGGACAATCTGCATCTTCTCTAGGGATTCGTTCACAGCGATATAGCACCAATTTTAATGTTAATAATAAAGTTTATGCTGCCACAATTTCAGCAGCTGTTCATGATAGAGGCGAAATTTGGTGTGCCGCACTTTGGGATATGACATGGAATATTATTAATCAAGTAGGATTTATAAATCCAAATCTATTTGATACCGTTAATCAAGGTGGTAACAGCATTGCTTTACGTTTGGTAACAGAAGGGATGAAGCTTCAACCATGTAGTCCAGGATTTATAGATGCTAGAAATGGTATATTACAAGCGGATCAAATTTTATATGGTGGAGCACATTTATGCGCAATTTGGGAAGCATTCAGAAGAAGAGGTATGGGTGCATTTGCTTCTCAAGGTTCATCAGGAAGCGTAACGGATCAGGTAGCAGATTTCACAATTGGAACAGCAACATTAAGATTAACACAAAGTGTGCAACAAGTTTTGGAAGGAGATAATGTAACATATACCAATACTATTACTACAGACAATTGCGGAGGCATTACCAATTTCTTGCTTACAGATACATTACCTACAAACGTAACATACGTAAGTGGTGGAACGTATAATGCTGCCAATCGCGTGGTGAGTTTTATAGTAACACAAGCAGCCGGACAAACACAACAATATTCATTTACAGTAACCACCAATCCTGGAAGTTATTTCCCAACGGTGACTTTATTTGAAGATTCTGCAAATGGTCCTGGCACTTCACCATATTGGACAACAACTACTACTACAACTGGTAACTGGAGCGTTTCAAATGCAAGAAGCTTCAGTCCTACAAAATCATATTTCTCTACAAATCTTGATGTTCAATCAGATCAATCATTGATATTAACCAATGCGATTGCGCTTGGAGCAACACCGCCGCCTTTAACCTTCCGTCATTGGTTTAATTGCGAAAGCACGTATGATGGTGGTGTTATTGAAGCAAGCATAGATGGAGGAACTACTTGGAACGACATGCAGCCAAACTTCTTAACCGGTGGATACATTGCTACAATGGATGCAACTACATTATTGAACGGAAGACGAGCATGGTCTGGAAGTAGTGATAATAAATTTATAAAAACAAAAGTCAACCTAGCACCATACGCCAATCAAAATATAAAAATCAGATTTAGATTTACTACAGATGTAGGTACAAATTTAGAAGGATGGTATGTAGATGATATTGCGTTTAAAAAACAAGCGGTTGTTGAAATACAAAGTAATTTCTTTGGAAGTAATGGCATTCGTGTAGCCATTACCGATACATTTACCGTCATCGCACCACAAAATACCTGTGTGGCCGCAACTGTTGGAACGCCTCCAACTGACTTAACAGCATGTGTTGGTGGAAACGTAACATTTAGTCCAGCTATTACTGGTACCAATCCTGCTTATCAATGGCAAGTGAGTAATGATGGTGGTTTGACGTTTAATAACATCAGTGGTGCAACTAGTGCAACCTATACAATCACTAACGTTGGATTAGGCATAAATGGCAATAAATACAGGGTTATAGTAGCCAATGATTGTCCATCAAGCGCTACTTCATTATCTGCAACATTAACCGTAACAACTCCACCAACAATACTATCAGAGCCAGTTTCACAAACAATTTGTGCAGGCGGTAACGTATCATTTATTGCACAAACTTCTGGAACTGTTCAAAGCTATCAATGGCAAGTGAGTGCTGATGGTGGAACGACGTTTACAAATATTCAAGGTGCAAATGCCGCAACATTGAATTTAACCAATGTTACTTCATCAATGAACAATCAATTGTATTATTTAAATGTATTGGGATGTGGAACAACACCAGTTGTAACTTCGAATGTTAATTTAACGGTTAACCCAACGGCAACAATAGTTTCACAGCCATCAAGTGCCACAGTTTGTTTGGGAAACAATGCAAGTTTTAATGCCAATGTTTCTGGTACAAACTTAACCTATCAATGGCAAATGAGTACGGATGGAGGTGTAAGTTTTACGGATATTTCAGGCGAAACGAATGCAACACTTTCTATAAATAATGTTACAAATGCCATGAATAATTATCAATATCATGTAATTGTAAATAGCACAACTTGTCCGAATGCAACCACCTCAACTAATGCTACACTGACGATAAATAACGGGCCTTCGATTAATGCTCAACCAACGAATACTGCAGTTTGTGTAGGAAAAAATGTGACTATATCAGCCTCATCAAATGATGCAAACATTACGTATCAATGGCAAGTGAGTACAGATGGCGGTACAGTGTTTAACAACGTTTCAGGTGAAACCAGTAGCAGCATCGTTTTAAACAACGTAACCTCTTCGATGAACAATAATAAATATCGTGTAGTTGTTGCCAATGTTTGTAATAGCATTAATTCAGATATTGTAACCCTTACTGTAAATCAATTGCCGTTAATTTCTGTAACAGCATCACCATCTACGGTTATTTTCCCAGGTCAAAATATTAGTTTAACGGCAAGTGTAAATTCTGGTGTTAATTCATACAATTGGTATAATAATGGAACATTAGTAACTGGACAAAACTCAAGCAATATCAATGTTACAGCGGCATCATTAGGCAATTATAGTGTATCGGTAATTGATTTAAATGGTTGTGTAAACAGTTCAGAAAACATAAATGTTAGAGACACGATATTAACTTATACTTTTATTTTCCCAAATCCCAATAATGGTAATTTTAAAGTAAGATTTGAAGGTGTACCTTATAATGCTTTACCAAGATTTATTACAATTTACGATGCAAAAGGAGCAAGGGTATACAAGCAATCATTTGTAGTTACTGCATCTTACCAAATCATGGATGTTGATGCTTCACATTTGAGTTCGGGGGTTTATGCTTTAGCACTTACGGATGTAAACGGAGAAGTTTTGCAAACGGGTAAGGTGGTTATACAGTAGGAAGAGGTTTGAGAGGTTAAAGACGTTTTAGATGTTTATGAAGTTGGGGATTTTCGTCTGATGATGTTGGTGTTTTGACCAATCATCAAAGGGAGGGGAAGTCGTTTAAAACGCTTCGCTGGTTTAATGCGTTCAATTATTTCAATAGGTTGATTTTTTTCCTTTGCGAATTTTGCGCCATTTAAAAATTTCGTGACTTAGTTTCTCCGTGCCTAGTGTCAAGAAAATGTTCAAGAGGTTCAAAAAGTCAGAGCGAAAATGAGCGCGAGAGCGAATATTGAGTTCTGACTTTTTTCTTCATTCACATTCTGTTTCTCGCTCTAAACAAAAAACTTTGTGTCTCCGTGCCTAGTGTCAAGAAAATGTTCAAGAGGTTCAAAAAGTCAGAGCGAAAATGAGCGCGAGAGCGA
>VFKL01000057.1 GCA_009885535.1 Chitinophagaceae bacterium
AAGCGCCAAGTGCAGAACTTCGTCCCAATCAAAAAGACAGTGATAGTTTGCCAGATTATGCTGTACTCGACAACATTTTGTATCAATACATAGAACATGTAAAAGGACCACAGGAAATAAAAAACTTAGGGTATGATACAGCGTTAGTAGATCGGATTTTGAAAATGGTCAATGTAAATGAATACAAACGAAATCAATTCTGCCCGATAATTAGGGTGTCATCAAAAGCGTTCGGTGTAGGAAGAAGAATGCCCATTGTTGGAAAATATCTTTCATAAAAATATTTCATGATTGCAACCGTATATAAATCAACAGGAAGCTGGTACATCGTAAGAAATGAATCCGGAAAAACATATAATGCACGTATAAAAGGGAAGTTTAAAATAGATGGTATCACGTCCACTAATCCATTAGCCGTAGGGGACTTGGTAAAAATTGAAAACGAAGAAGATATTGAAAGTACCATTATTACAGAAATATTTAAAAGAAAAAATTACATTACCAGAACATCTCCACACAATAAAAATCAACACCACATCATTGCATCAAATTTAGATCAGTCGTTGTTGTTTGCTACCATTAAAGACCCCAAAACATCCACTGGTTTTATGGATAGGTTTTTAGTTACCTCAGAAGCTTACCAAATACCGGCAATTATTGTATTTAATAAAATTGATTTGTTAGATGAAAATGATTTGTTGAAATTGGCTCATGTAAAAAAAGTATATGAGCAAATTGGATATGAAATCAAAGCCATCAGTTTGCATACCAATGAAGGGATTGAAGAAGTGAAAACGGTTTTGCAAAATAAAACCACCTTACTTAGCGGCCATTCGGGTGTAGGGAAATCAACGTTTATCAATATGCTCTTTCCAGAATTTGAATTAAGAACTCAAGATGTGAGCGAATGGAGCGGAAAGGGAATGCACACTACAACGTTTGCCGAAATGTTTGACTTGCCTATTGGCGGAAAAATAATTGATACCCCCGGAATACGTGAGCTTGGTTTATTTGCAATTGATAAATACGAGTTGGCGCACTATTTTCCGGAGATGAAGGCGTTAATGCATGAGTGTCAGTTTAATAATTGCATCCACATTAATGAGCCATCATGTGCCATAAAAAATGCTGTTAATGATAACAGCATTGATTATAATAGATATGTGAGTTACTTAAATATTTTAGATTCTATTCAACAAAAAAGTTATTGATTAATAAATATGTCGTTCTAAAAAATGCGCTACTTCCATCACTGCGCTTTCATTTTTGTATACATTACTTTTTATTTCTTGAGGAAAAATTCGTACACCCTCAAAAATATTATAATGCAAAGTGAGAAATTGTTCTTTGTATTTAAAATCCCAATCCAATGTTTCGGAATCATCAATTTGGTTCAAAAAAATTACTTGCAAATCTTCAGAAAGCAAGTGTGCAATGGCATAGAATTTAGAAATACCGCAGTTGTCATCAATTACAGCTTCGGTTGCTCCGGATTTAGTTTTTAGTTGGTACGACATAAGGTTTGGTTTTTTATATTGGTTAACAATTGGTTACATGATTTAATATACTTTACGTTTCCCTTTAAATTTTGATTTGTTAGCTGCTCGAATAGCTTTTGGATCTCCAGAGGCTAATCTTTCGGCACCTATTGCAGCCCCACTCGTTGGACAACCTGTTTTTCGTGGTCGCAACATCGAACAGCTGCTTAATAAACCTATAACGCACAAACAGAGTAAAATATTTTTCATTGTTTAATTTATTTTTTAAAGATGATTGTTTAATATCAAAAACTAAGTTAAAAGTCAAATATAAAAAGTTAAAGTAAAAAGTAAAAATGATTGATTGGATTTTTAAATTTTGATTTTTTACTTTTAAATTTTCTTAAACCATTCGCTGTACATCACATAATTATCAGCAATTCGGTTTATTTCGCAACTGATTAATGCTTCGCTGATGTTTTTAACTTTTTTTGCAGGAACGCCTGCATAAATACTTCCTGGTTCAACAATGGTGTTTTCCAATACAACAGCGCCTGCAGCAATAATGCTGTTGCTTCCTATTTGTGCATTATCCATAATAATTGCACCCATTCCAACCAGTACGTTTTCATTAATAACACATCCGTGTACAATGGCGTTATGTCCAATACTTACATTATTTCCAATTATAGTGCCGCATTTTTGATATGTACAATGAATAATAGCGCCATCCTGAACATTAACTTTGTTGCCCAAAATAATTTTATTAACATCACCTCTGATTACTGCATTAAACCATACACTGCATTCGTTTCCCATGGTTACTTCTCCAACTATTGTTGCATTTGGGGCTATAAAACAATTTTCACCCATTTGAGGGTGTTTATCATTTACCGGAAAAATATAAGCCATATTTTTGAATTTTATTTTTAGTAATTCAATAT
>VFKL01000061.1 GCA_009885535.1 Chitinophagaceae bacterium
ATTCAATTATTAAAAGATGGTCAGTCCAATCACCTTACCTTGGAAGCCATTTCTACCAAAATTGGTTTTTCTTCCCAAAGTACTTTTATAAGAGCTTTTAAATTGCAAACTGGAAAAACGCCGAGTGAGTATATTAAAGGGTTAATGGTTTAAGGGGGAAAATGTTTGGCGTTTGGTGTTTGGTGTTTGTGGTTTGGTTTCGCGCAAAGCTCGCAAAGGTGCAAGGACGCAAAGGGGGAATAATTCTAACCTTTTGAAATCATTGAAATAATTGGACATCTCAAACCCATTAAAGGATGCGAGTTGTCCTAATCGTTGGGACAACTTAAATTTCAATCTGAATATAGAAATACCATAAAGTCGTTTACAAATTGTAACCAACTGAAATTGCTATCTGAAGATGGGAATTTTTACAAAAATGATGTTGATAGGGCATAATCGGCAGTCCGAAATTCCCAACCTTTTGTAAGGTTTGAACATCTTCAACCCCTCCAACCTTATTGTACCTCTCCAACCTCTTTTTTGTTTCGCGCAAAACTCGCAAAGGAGCAAGGACGCAAAGTGAAAATATGTCCAACCATTTGTAAGGGTTGAAAATCTTAAACCTCACATACCTCACAAACATCCTTAACGATTGGTAAAAACTCAAACGACGGCAGACGAAAATTCTAATCTTTTGAACGTTTTAAACCTCCCAAACCTCCCAAACCTCATAAACCTCATAAACCTCATAAACCTCATAAACCTCTTCAACCTCCCCAACCTTTCCCCTATTTCTTTGCGGATTCAGTTTTACCATAGGCTTTGGCGCCTTTTATCAGCACTCCACCCGAAGCGTTCAATTTTCGTTGTAATTCAATATCCGATATTCGATCTTTACATATCATTATTTTTTGTAAATAAAAACTTATTTTACAGAAATAAACAAAACCACTTTACATTATTTGAGCAAATTAGTTTACAGAAAAAGGATGGGCATAGGTTTTTTGTTTTGTTTCGCCTAAAGCTCGCAAAGGAGCAAGGACGCAAAGGGAATAAAAAATAAGAAACTAAAAATAAGAAATAAGGAAATGGAGCTCTTACTTTTCGAAATCCCCAACCTTTTGAAAGCATTGAACGTATTGAACCTTTTGAACATGTTAATCCTCTCAAACCTCACAAACATCTTTAACGATTGTGAAAACTCCAACGACGGCAGACGAAAATTCTAACCTTTTGAACTTATTGAACAAATTGAATATTTTGAACATGCTATTCCTCCCTAACCTCATAAACTTTTATTTACTCTATTTTGCAATTCCAAAATTCGTTTCATTAGTTGACTAAATTTTAAAGGGTCTCCGTAGATCATAAATTTTGTCATTTCTACATAATCTCTTTCATAATCTTTTTCTATATTGTCAGGTGGAATGATCTTGATTTTATTTGGAATATGGTTAGTATAGTCTAGTCCTCTTAACGGATTAAACTTTTCTCTATGAATAACAATGTTGTTGTACAAGTCTGTATTTTGTATGGCTTCAATTCCGTGTTTGGTATCCATTAATTTTTCCAAGTCATACAAATGCCTTGATAGTCTGTCTACGCGGATTCTCTGAGTTTCTTGTGAAAATTCTTCGTGAAGTAAAAATATTTTTTCTAAAAATGTTCTTTGTGGAATCACTGTAGGTATGGAAAAGGGGGCGGTTGCAAAACTTTGTTGCTCAAAATTTTCGCTTAATATTGAGTTTATTTGTCTTTCCTCAATTGGCTCCATTAAAGAACGTGAACTTACTTCTATCAAAACTCTTTGTGGTAAATATTCAGATGTGTCAATTATTGAATTATAATGAATTTCAATGACTTGTGGGTCTTTGTCTGAATCGTTTACGGCTTGAGCAATTATTTTACACGCATCAATTGCCTTCCATTCGGTCAGTATTTTGGTTAAATCCGCAAGAAAAACCATTGAAATAAATTCACAAGATTGTTTTCTTAGGTTTTTGATTTGAGTTTTACTGATGTCGCCATCAAAACCAAAAAACTTTCTGTCAATGGCCAAATCAATATCTTCCGAAAATCGTTCTATCAAATTCCAGCCCTTGCTTAATGAAGTTCCTCCTTTGAAAATAATATGTTTACTGTATGGTAATGAAAAGGATGCGTTCAATGCCAATGTTACCCACCAATCTTTTTCAATTGCCACCGCCGGCAAACCAGTTAATTCCGTTGCCTGATTAAGTATTTCAATTCTTCTTTCCGTTGATAATCTTAGCCAATTGGTATTCATCGAATGGATTGTATTAATATTTTGTTTATCCAAACTGGGGCTAGTTTGGCGTCTTTAATTATATTTTCTGTTTTCTCTTTTTTAAGCAGTGTTTGAATTTTAAGTATTACCTCATCATCTACTTTTGTTTTTCCTATCGTTTTTAGTGCTTGAATGGATAAACCACTTATTTCTCCTGTTGCTAATAAATTTTTGGGACTAGTATTTTTAAAAGAAATAGTTCTCTTTCCAACTTTAATGCTTCTTGTTGCACCATCGGTTAGATAAACTACTTTCATAGGTACTTGGGTTGACAAGCCTAATTTATTTAAAGCTTGTACGCCTGTTGGGACAATTTTTGCTTTGTCTCGTCTTGCTATTGCTCTGGCAATATCTTCGGTTGACGGAAATAAAACACCTAGTTCGGTATCAATTTTTGGATATAAGTAAATGCCGTGGGCCAAACGAACAAGGATTTCTTTTTCTTTCAATCGCAACAAAGCTTTCTTAACACTTTCCGAATTTCCATAGTCTAAAAAGTCATCCACAAAAAAAACACTTCCTTTTGGGTGTAATTTCAGCACTTCGGCAATTTTATTTTCTACTATTGGTCGATTCATTCTTATTAATTTCGTCCCAAATTTAGTGAATATATGGGACAGGTTTACAGAATATCTGATAAATAAAAAATAATAACCGGTATAATTATTTTTTGGAAATATATTTTACGGTATTAAAAGTTGGTTACAAATTGTAACCGACTGAAATTGAAATAACACTGCTCGCTAGAAAACGTTTCATGTAAAAATGTTTATGGTTTGTGGTTTTGTTCGCGCAAAGCTCGCTAAGAAAATAAGGAATAAGAAAATAATAATAAGAAATAAGGAAATGGAGCTCCTTCTTTTTAAAATCCCCAACCTTTTGAACGCATTGAACGCATTAAACCTTTTGAACATGTTATTCCTCCCAAACACGAAGGATTTTTTTTGACACGAAGGCACAAAGGCAGAAAGACACAAAGTTTTTTTTTAACCAAGAAGCATATAAATGGAAAATACTTCCAACTTCCCCCTTGAGGGACTGAGGGGGCTAACCTTTTGTAAGGGTTGAAAATTTTCAACGCCTAAAAACCTCAAAAACATCTTCAACCTCAAAAACCTCCCTTTTCCTCCCACAAATCCTTTTCATTTTTAAATATGAAAAGGATTTCCCCCTTTTATAATAGGAATTCCAAGTGTTTTTGTAAAAATTCGCACCCCAATCTAAAATACCCTTTGCAAAAATTACCCAGTTAATCTCAATAACCTCTCCTGAATTCACAATTAATTTTTTAAATTAAAATTTAATCTATATGACAAAGTCTTGCAAATTGTTTATTGTTTTTTGCCTCAGTTTTGCCTCTTTCCATTCTATGGCTCAAGATAAAATAACCCCAGCTCCGCCACTGAAATTATCAAATGCGGACAAGCAAAAAATATCTTACAACATCATTGAAGCACCCGAAAAAACCTTTGGGTTCGAGATCTTAGTTGATGGGAAATCAATAACCCACCAACCCTCCAAGCCGGGTAGGGCTGGTATCAGAGCATTTGATACCCAACAAGACGCCGAAAAAGTAGCCCAGCTAGTCATTCAAAAAATGAAAAATGGCGAAATCCCACCAACACTTTCATCTGAAGAAATGATAAAACTAAAAGTTATCAAACCATAAACAAAACATAAAACCATTCAACTTCTCCCATTGGGGGAACGAGGGGGGGGCTAACAAACACCAAACCATAATTATCCCAAAATTTTAAAAAATGAAAAAAGTTCTTCTCCTTGCTGTTGCCTTGATCGCATTTGCAAATTTGTTACAGGCTCAACAAATGGGCAATTATCCCACATATTTTAGTGTAAAAGAAGGGGGTGCTATTAGTATTACACCAACTTCCCCTCCAAGTGGGGTAACTTATTCTATCGCAAATACACAAGCAGTTAATCCTGCTTATGAGGCTAATTATCCAAATGGAATAATGTCAGAAAATCATCGTCGTTCATTTTTGGGCAATTTGACTGTAAATCCAACTACCGGAGAGCTAAGAATTACTAATGCCAAACCATCTGGTATTTACAATATTATTATGCATACTCCTTCCACAATCGTATACAATGAAAACTTAAATAATCCTGCCTACAATTACATAAGCAGTGGAACAGGAGTAAAATGGGGAATCGATACTACCTTGAAGCAATCCGTAAATCCTAATGGAAATTGTAACGCATCGTACCAAGCATTAAAAAATGGTTGTTCTGCAGCTTATATTGATAACGCAGATGGAGCGTTAACAATGATGTCGGATATTTCCCTTGTTGGAATGACGAATCCGAAACTAACGTTCTCTCAAATTGTAAAGACTGAAGTTGGCTATGATTTTTGTAGCGTTGAATATTCCACAAATGGCGGGTTAACTTGGGTTGCTTTTCCCAGTTCTGCATACAGAGGTGCAGGAACATTAGCTACTACTGCTTCAGTGAATGGTAAAATTGCATTTGATGGAGCCAGTTATCCGGCTCCTTATAATAATATTTCTTCATCTTTTGCTGGATTGGATCTTAAAAATGAGTCAATAGATTTGTCTGCCTATACAAGCTATTCAACCTTTAGGGTACGCTTCAGATTGACAAGTGATGCTAGTGTTATAGGTAAAGGATGGGCTCTTGATAATATTAGCTTTTATGCGGCTAATTATGGTTTTGAATGTGTAGGATTTGAGGGATACGTTACACCCAATCCATTAAATACTACAGGAACGGGTATAAGCTGTAACAATATCAAAGCAATTGAATATGAAGGAGCACCAAATAACAATATGGGACAGTGTTATGTATTAAAATATGGCAATAATGCAAATGGGTCTTTGGAAATGAATTCAGATATTTCACTTGTGGGTCAAGCTGCACCTGAACTTACCTTTACTCATTTAATAATGACAGAACCTGGGAGAGATTTTGGCACGGTTGAATATTCCACCAATGGCGGATTAACTTGGTCTGCATTTTCCAGTTCTGCATTTAGAGGTCAAGGAACATTAGCTACTACTGCTTCAGTGAATGGTACAATCGCATTTGATGCGAATAGTAATTGGTTACTTCCAGGTTATAATGATCAATATTATTTTGGAACACAGTATTTATTTCAAAGAGAGACTATTGATTTGTCGGCTTTTACTGGTTATTCTACCTTTAGGGTTCGGTTCAGATTGACAAGTGATGATGCTAATATTTGGGCAGGGTGGGCTCTTGATAATATTACAATTGGTAATGGTAAAAGTGCATTGGATAACCAAAGGTCTATTATTCTTAATGTAACCACACCTCAATGCTCAAATAAATTTGAAGCACCCGTTTCATACAATACAGAAGGTAGCTCATGTAATAATTGTACAACTGGATATGCTGTACCTAATGCTATAGCAGTTGCTGATTTTAATAAAGATGGAAATAAGGATTTGGTGATCATTAATCGAGGGGTGGTTAATAATGGTAGTCAACAGACTATTAGCTCAATTGTTGTTGAAAAAGGAGATGGTTTGGGTGGCTATGTCAATGATTGGACACTACAGTCTTCTTACTATGGGGCTACTTTTCCTATGTATTATACAGATGTTGCTGTAGCCGATGTAAATGGCGATGGCAATGAGGATATTGTAGTAACCAGTGAAGGCAGTACTTCGTCTAATACAAGTGCCTATGTAGTTGTTTATTTGGGTAGAGCGAATGGAAGTTTCATAGTGCCTGCTTTAAATTATCCGGCTACATCTGGTGCAAGAAACTTAAGCATTGAAGATATTAATTTTGATGGTAAAAATGATATAATTTATAGAGGGTCTGGCAATATTAATGTAATGCTTAATAATGGATCTTCATCAAATCCCTTTACCTCAGGTTCTACCAAAACATCAAGTGCCAGTCCTATTGCCGGCAAATATCTTCTCACAGATTATAATCAAGATGGGGCAGTTGATCTTGTCTATGGAACCAGTAACAATGGCTATTTCCAATTAATTGGACTACAGGGGTATGGGAATGGAGGATTTTCCCCATATTTGAATTCCGCAATAAATCCTGCTAATATTGTATATTCTGAGCAAAATACAGGAGGATCATCCGGTAGTGAAGGGATAATAAAATCTTTAGATTACAATAAAGATGAGATTTTGGATTATGTATATGCGACAATGATGCCAAATGGAGTTATTTCAATTAAAAAATTAATGGGGGCCCAAAATTCCTATCGTAGACTATCTTGGAGCAAAGATTATGAATTTCAATATGATTTAAGTTCTGTAACTAGTATCAGCCAAGTTACTAAGGTTTCATCAATGGAAATTGGAGATTTTAATGGGGATGGTGAAACTGATTTAGCAATTACTTGGGATGTGAATCAAACAAACCAAATACTGATAGTTTATGGTTTTGGTCTTTCTAATGGAAAAGAAAAAAGAAAGATTGTATCAACAGGAGGTATAAATGCCAGTCAAATTTTGTCTGGTGATTTTAATTCTGATGGAATTCTGGATGTATTGACAATTAATTCGTATTCTGATAATTTTTCACTTTTAAAGGGTAAAGCAGCAACCGTTGCAGAGTTTACTCCCATCATCACGCAACAGCCAATTTTGCTGAATTCCAATTCTAATTCAATTTGTGATGGGAATTATGACAACAGTACTAGTGTTCCAATGCCGGATCAACGCCAAAGCTTTTTTACACTAAATGCAAATGTTTCTGTTTCCGATTCATCTAATAATAACTTCAGCGTATCTTGGTATAAAAAACAAGGAAATCGTGATGTATTAATTACAAATTCTAGAGGACCAAATGACCCAAATGAGTTGAGTAATCAATCTAGAATTTCGGCAATTTTGGATCGAAGTACTAATTCAGGGGCTTCTCTTCTGCCTATTGATAGTGTAGTAGGGGATTATTTTTTTACAATAAAACGAGTATATAAGCCAACATATGTTCCTACACCATCAGAACCTGAGTATGGCCTACCAGACTTAATAGCATCATGTCCGGTATTAGATACAATCCCTATTATTTCTAATATGGTAACAATAACAAAGACATTGCCAACTGTGCCCAAAATAAAATTATCAGTTGATCAGAATGTTTCAGAAATCTGCCCCAAAAAAACATACACTATTTCAGCAGAACGTATTAATTGTGGATCTAATCCGGAAATGCACTGGGAGGCCATATTTCCCTCCAATAGTCCATATTACGCAGACTTTATTTATACATGGTTTACTTCGTCAGCTGAATATAATGGAGTAATGTTTCTAGGTTCTTATGGGTTTTTTAATTGCTATTTCCGTTGTTACATTATTATAAAAGATGAATGTTCAACAGATGGTGACTTCAGAGTTTATAGCGATTCAATCTACGTTGGTCCACAAGCCAATCCGAAAATAACTTTAGAGCCAGAAAATAATATGGCCGATTTGTGTTCTGGAGAAACTAAAACATTAAAAGCAGTATGTGACTACTGCACACCTACTACAAATTATACTTTTTACAAGGATAATTCTAATATTCAACAAAGCGCTTCAGCCACTGTTACTACAAATTTCTTGCCTCCATCAAATTCAATAAAGGTTACTGCAGATGCAAATAGTTGCACAGAAGGTTCTATTACTTCTGAAACTCTAGTTGGTGGTAACTTTTCAAACGGCGGAAGCAATAGTTGGGGTTCGATAACTTCACTTAATAACACTCTTCCAGGATTAGCAGGTAAAGGGCTTCAAAATGGATTTTCTTTCACTATTGGTAACAAAGTGTATTTTGGCGGATGTGAATCAACTTCGGGATTAACTACCTATAATTATTATTTGGGCTTTTGGTCCTTCGACGTACTAACACAAGTTACAAAATATTACGGTCAAGTATTACCGTATGAAAGCAATCAAGGTTTTGCTTTTTCCTCTAATGGCAAGGGGTATATTTTATTTGGGAAAACGATAAGCGGTACGCAATCTATTACATCAGCTTTTTATGAATTTGATCCGGTAACTGGTTATTTTACAGATAAATCAACAGCACTAATTGGTACTGATTTAAACAATTGCTCTGGAATGTCAGGTTTCACTATTAACGATTTTGGATATGTTGGAGGAGGCGCTATTGGTGGCGTTACTGGTTCTACAAAATGGTATAAATATGATCCAATCAACAGTCGTTTTTATTCTATATCAGATTGTCCTGTTACTAGTATTACCAATAAAATTGGGGTAGGCTTTTCTATATCAGGTAAGGGCTATTTTCTAAAAGATGGACAATTGTGGAAATTCGATCCGTCTTTTGGTAATTGGACAAATACATTAAAGGGTTTTCCAAATTCTAACCAATATCAGAATTTAAGTGCTTTTTCTATTGACAATTATGCCTATATAGGTGGCGGATTTCCATCTACATATACGCAAGATTATAACACGACCGGCCAAAGATACTTCTATGAATTTAATGGATTCACAGAATCCTATACTACGGGTTTATCTAGTATGAGCTACCCCGGGGTTGCCAAAGCAACCGGATTTAGTATTGGCAATAAAGGGTATATTCTTGGAGGTGTTTCTAATGCAAATCCGACTACTCAGGGTAAATTTGAAATGCAAGTATATAATACTCAATACTCTCAAAAAACGGTTTTCCCATATGGGATTCCAAGTAGTAAATTATGTAAGGGCTCTAGCTTTTCATTGAAATACGATGGAGGTTGTGCATCGGCGCCTTATCCATCTGATAATGTTTTTACAGCTGAGTTGAGTGATAAAAATGGTGTTTTTGTTAATCCTACCGTCATTGGACGCAAAATTAGTTCAGCAGTCAAAGGAACTATCACAGTTTCAATACCTTCAAGTATAGAGGCGGGTACTCGTTACCGCATTCGTGTAAATGCAAGTTCTCCTAAAACCATTGGATTGGATAATGACAAGGATATTATCATTGGTACTCCTGAAAGTCCGGGTAGTATTACACATGATTACTCAATACCTTCTCCAACAGAGTTGGCTATGGATTCTGTAAAAAATATCGAATTGGTGCAAGGTGCAATAATTGGTTATTTCTGGCAAAAAAGCAGTGATACTGTCGATGCATCTAATTGGAGGTCCATCACTGATACGAGCGTCAACAGATCCAGTTATGCTTTACCTAACAATTACAACAATGATGTGTTTATAAGAAGAGGCGCGGCATTGAGTTGTTTAGCTTCAATATATACAAACCCTGTATCTATAAGGGTATACAGCGCTTCTAATGGAAGATTGAACGGAAGTATATCGGGTTATGTAAAAAGTAGTAATGGAGTAGGTGTATATGGGGTGCCAGTTTATGCACAAAAAACCAGTGCATTATTGGGAAGTCCACAATCAAAAATTTATCAAGCCACTACCGATTTATCGGGTGCATATACCATACCTAGTATTTTTTATGGCGATTTAAATAATGGCGATCCCGCATCAGTTGTATTTAAAGTTTGGCCAGCTTTGACCAACCATGGCTTTACGCCGGATACATTGTTGGCAGAGCTATCGAATGTGATTAATACCGCTAGAGATAAAAACTTTACCGATACTTCTGCTTATAGTGTAAAAGGTAAGGTGATGCAATATTGCGATGATTGCGATCTAGGTTTTCGAACAGACAGTTTGATTGGCGTAGAAATTAATATTACCAAAGGAGGATTATCATTTCCATCTGCTAACACTACTGACGAATATGGAAGATATGGAACAACCTTTACCGATCCGGGCAGTTATAAATTTGTACCCCGTAAAACTGGTAATACATTTACACCGGTAGAAAGAACTGTGAATATCGTAAATTCGGATTTAGCGGGCCTTGATTTTACCAATACCACCAAATATAATATATCAGGTTTGTTTAGGGCAGGAGCAAATGAAGTTATTGGTAGAGCCAGGTTGGTATTTTCGGATACGATGGTGCCTGCTCGTTTTAAAAAGACGATTTACACCAATGATGATGGTACTTACAGCGTATCATTACCTGCCAGAACGTATAATATCACAGTTATAGATTTCATTCCTAATGTAGCAGGTAATGATATATTGCCTAATGATTTACTTGCCTGGTTTAATACTATCCAAAAAGATTCTTTAAAGAAAATAAGTATCGATGGCAGCAGCAAAACAGTAGATTTGATTTATCACAGAATACCCAAATTGTATGTCACAAGTTTAACCGACACCAGTTGTGGTAATTATGCCGTATTTAAACAAGAAGAGTCAAGAACATTCCTAATAAAAGTATACGAAGGGGACGCATCGCATCATGCCTTGTTAAGTTATGATACGGTTTCTAGCATTTCTTTGTCAACCAATTTGCAGCAAAAATCAAGCAGTTTGGATGAAACTTTAACTTACAGACCGGTAAATAGCATTGCTAAGGTTACATTAATAGGAGGAGCGCCTAATATTGTTTCTCCTTACAACAAAACATTCCGTGTAGACTTTACGGATAAGTACGACAGAATGGCTACGACTTTGGTTCGTAATGTAAAAGTATTGGGATTGAAATCCGATCCTTCTACCTTTACAACAGTTAGTCCATCAGTTCCTATATTAATTTTACATGCCCCTCCAGGAGATCAGAGTACCAGTTTCTGGGAACAAAATAGAACTACGGAATCAGCGATGAGTTTTTCATCACTTTCAGATAAATCTACTAATAAATGGGTTGATGTTAAATTAGGCACACAGTTTTCGGTAGGTATTGGATTTCAGGTAGAAACCAGCATTTGGGCAAATTCAAATACGAGCATCACCAATAGCCAACGCGTAACAAATGCAAGGGAGGCAATCATTAGCAGTTCTACTTCTGTATCGTATGCTACAGAACCCAATGGTGGCGATGTGTACGTAGGTGGCGCCATCAATATGGCTTATGCCATCAGCAATGAATTATTGTTTAGATCAGATACAACTGATGGTTGTTTGCTCGGTTTAAAAAGCAGCTTGGCCATTGCGCCTAAAGGTTTTGCTACAACATATACTTACTCAGAATCTTTCATAACAGATAATCTTATTCCAAGATTGCAACTACAAGCTGTTCTGAACCCTGATTCTACCAAAGTATTATTAAATCAGGTCAGTATATGGCAACAAGTTATTGCCAACAACAATGCCAATAAAGGGCGGGCATCGTTTGTAAGAAATCGTTCGTTCGACGGAAATGCAGGCCCGATTACAGAGTCTACAACCAGCAGTTCCACCAATACAAATACGATTGCATTTGAAATGGAAATAGACAGGAGCATTGCTGCTCAGGCAGGTATTGAAATACAGGGTTCGGGTATAAGTGGCGGTGCTACTATAGATATGAAAATGACTACGGGAAGCAGTACCACCAATACTACTACCACATCTACCACAATGGGATATACTTTGGATGATGATGATGCTGGTGATTTCTATTCAGTAGATATCAAAAAAGATCCTGTGTACAATACACCTGTATTTGTGTTGGTAGCAGGTACGGCAAGTTGTCCGGCAGAGCCTATAGCACAAAGCAGAGATCTGGTACAGTTGTCAATTCCAACTCCTGAGATCAGAAATATTCCTGCCAATGGTGAGGCATTATTCCAATTGCAATTAGAGAATATAAGTCAAAGCAGAGAAACCAGAACGTATTATCTGTCGTTCAATCAATCGAGCAATCCTAATGGAGCACTGGTAACCATTGGCGGTAGTCCGGTTACTTCAAATATTTCTTACACCATTCCTTATTTAGGTTCACAAACAGTAACTATTTCAGTTAGGAAGAGTAATGCAAGTCCCGTATTCTCTTACGAAGGATTGCAGTTTACCTTGAGTGATGCCTGTGATGGTGGTGTAAGTGAATCAAAAACAATCTCTGCATATTTCATCAGTCCTTGTAGTGATTTGGTGTTGAGTGCACCTGTAAATAATTGGATAGTAAAATCATCCGACAACAACATTTTGCCGGTAGAATTTACAGGTTATAATCTAAGCAATTTACAATCGGTTTCTTTAGAGTATGCGCATGCCGGCAGGGGTGATTGGAGAAGGGATACAATTGTTTATCAGAACTTGATTACGAACCCAACAACTACGGTATTAAATTGGAATACGAGAGGGCTTGTTGATGGGGAATACGATATTAGAATGAAGTTGAATTGTTCGTTCGGATCTGGTTATACACAAAGACTAACGGGCATTATTGATCGAGAAGCACCAATTTTGTTTGGACATCCCAAGCCAACTAATGGAATATACGCCAATGGTGATGAGATTTCAATGAGCTATACCGAAAATATTGGCACAACGAACCTTAACATCGACAAAGTGAGAATGACCAGATTGTCTAATGGGGCGGATATACCAGTGCAAGTAAGTGGTTATCAAAATAAATTGATGATCATGCCATTGGTGAATATCAACACATTTGCATCAGGCGAAGCCATTCGTGTGATTACAAAAAATATCGCTGACGTTTACGGAAATACATCTACTGTTTTTGACACACTAGTATTTACTATCGGCACATCAGTAGCAACGCCAACAACCAGACAAGTAAAGATTTCAAACCAAATTACGTCTAAGCGTTCGGTGTATGAAAACTCAGGAGATTCTTTACAAGTAAGATTCTCCATTCCAACAGCATCTACTTACAACACAGTAGTACATTATATTGTAAGTGGTAATGCTGAATTTGATAATGATTATACGAATACATTCAGTTCAGGACAGAATTTAACCACTTCATTTAATGGTGTAGAAGGAACCATCAATATTCCAGCAAATGCAACATGGGCAGTGTTGAACATAAAGCCCATTGCAGATGATGATATTGAATCAAATGAAACAGTAACGATTAGATTGTTATCTGGTGGTGATTATACGTTGGGCGCAGACTCTACATCGGTGTTGACAGATTCCATCAAGAATGATGACATTACCAAACCAGAAGTAACATTGGGCGAATTGTCAACTACATCACCAACAGGTTATTGTGCAACGGTTACAGACAACAGTTTAGCAAAGACTTATGTATGGAATGTGCCAGAAACATTACCGACGGGTTATTGTGAAACAGCTACAAATAATACTTTAATCAGACCATATGTGTGGAATGTGCCGACAACTTTACCTGCTGGATATTGCGATATTCAAACGGACTATAGTTTATTAAAGACTAACTCAACACCCCCGGTAGAAATTCCAAATACAATGCCTGAAGGCTATTGTTATGCAGAAGCACCAAATAATGGAGATGAGCAGATATACTCGGTAAGCTTTGGTTCAATGAATAATGTACAATCAGATGATTGTACCACTAGTTATACAGATTATTCTGCTACAATATCAGCGCCAACTGTTCTTTTAGGAGACGTTATTCCATTCTCCGTGAATACGGATGAGTGTGACGCCGCGCCATATTATCCAAGTGGATTATCCATTTATCTGGATTACAATAGAGACGGAGATTTTGATGATGCAGGAGAGCAGGCATATACTACAAATGAAACAATGATGTCGCCTAATATTCGCTCAGGAAATATTCAGATACCTACTACTGCCACACGAGGACTTACCAAAATGAGGGTGGTTATGTCTGAATCCAATCCTTCTCCTGCTTCTTGTGGAAATATGGGTCATGGAGAAGTAGAGGATTATGCGGTAGTGATAGATTCTGCGCCAAGTATTTTACCTGTACTAAGTATTTTTGATGATGAGCAAATTTTTGCAGTGAGTTTTGGAACGATGAACAATACACAGACAGAAAATTGTAGTACCAACTATACAGATTACAGTGAAAATATTGTAGCACCAGTTGTTACTGTTGGCGAAACTGTTCCATTCTCTGTATTAACAGATGAGTGTGATGTAGCACCATATTTTGCAAGTGGCATGTCGGTGTTTATTGATTATAACAGAGATGGGGATTTTGATGATGCTAACGAGCAGGCGTACACGACAAGTGCAACGACGATGTCACCAAATACACGTTCAGGAAATATAGTAATTCCTGTAGATGCTGCAGAAGGTTTAACGAAGATGAGAATTATAGTAGCTGAAGGGGTTACATCTCCAGGATCATGTATGAATATAGGATACGGAGAAGTAGAAGACTATTCCATCATGATACATGGTATACCTCCGGCTCAAAGTATTTACGAAGATCAACAAATTAAAGCAGTAAGTTTCGGTTCGATGAACAATACACAATCAGATGATTGCAGTGCAAACTATACCGATTATACAACTACTGTTGCAGCACCAATTGTAACATTAGGTACATATGTTCCATTCAGCGTATTCACAGACGAGTGTGATGCAGCGCCTTATTATGCAAGTGGCATGTCAATTTTTATTGATTATAATAGAGATGGAGATTTTGAAGATTTTGGTGAATTGGCTTCTACCTACTATGGAACAAGCGTTTCTCCAAATACCCGTTCAGGATATATTTATATTCCTACAGATGCTACACAAGGTTTAACCAAAATGCGTGTAGTGGTTCAGGATGGTGTTGGTATTCCGAGTTCTTGTCCAACATTAGGATATGGTGAAGTGGAAGATTATGCCATCATGATTCATGGTGTGGAACCAGTTTTATCTGTAACAGATGACGAACAAATAAAGTCAGTAGGTTTTGGTACTATGGAAAATCTACAATCAGACAATTGTAATTCTAATTATACCGATTATTCTTCTACAGTTTTACCACCTGTAGTATCATTAGGAGAAAGCGTTCCATTCTCGGTATTAACCGATGATTGTGATATGGCACCTTATTACGCAAGTGGTATGTCCATCTTTATTGATTACAACAGAGATGGAGATTTTAACGATGCAGGTGAAAAAGCGTATACAACAAATGGCACAACGATGTCGCCAAATACGCGCTCAGGATTGATTGAAATACCAGCATCGGCTTCAGTTGGCGTAACCAAAATGAGGATTGTAGTTGCTGAAGGCGTTGCTTCGCCAGAAGCGTGTACGGGTATGGGTTATGGTGAGGTAGAAGATTATAATATCATGATTAAAAATTCGGCACCGCCTACGATTTGTCAGGGTGGTACAGGAACTTTATACGGTCCAACATCTATAGACGGTCATTCTATCTATTTATATGTTTGGAAATTGAATGGTACCCTTTTAAATGCAAATACCAGAATCATTAGTATCAATACACCGGGTACTTATACGTTGAAAGTGTACACCAATAATGGATTCTCTAGTTTAAGTATGCCTTATGTAGTTACAGCAACTGCTCCGCCAACAAGTCATTTATACGAAACGATTTGTCCAAGTCAATTGCCTTATTCATGGAACGGAAACAATTATACATCAACAGGAAATTACAGCAAAATGGTTTCTAATGCCAATGGATGTGATTCAATCGCTTACTTACATTTAGTTGTAAAATCAAATAGCTATGCAGTTGAAACCATTTCTGCGATTGATACTTACGAATGGCATGGTACGGTGTATGATGCATCTACGAATACAGCAATTTGGACAGGTGTTAATGCGGCTGGTTGCGATTCGATAGTAACGTTGAACTTGACCATTATTCCAATTTGTGTTCCAGTAGAAAGGGTATTCGACATCATCGCATGTAATTCATACACATGGCATGGTATACGTTTTACCAATTCGGTAACTGGAATTGAATGGACTACATTAAATTACAGAGGATGCGATTCAACAGAAATATTGAATTTGACCATTAAGCGTTCTTCAACAAGTACCACAAATGTTACGGTATGCGCAAGTCAAATGCCGTATTTGTGGAACAACACCATTTATAGTACAGCAGGTACATTTACAAAGCGTTTCAATAATGCAGCAGGTTGCGATTCAACGGCGAGATTGGTTCTAACGGTGAATGCAGTTTCGAGTAGCACAACAAATGTATCTGTTTGTGCAAATGATATGCCTTATACTTGGAATGATATTGTATATAACACAGGAGGTAGTTTTACACAAACCTTTACTAATGCAAAAGGTTGTGATTCTACATCAACTTTAGTATTAACCATTAAGCCAGTTTCAA
The DNA here is from genome assembly GCA_009885535.1 of Chitinophagaceae bacterium. Taxonomy (GTDB): domain Bacteria; phylum Bacteroidota; class Bacteroidia; order Chitinophagales; family Chitinophagaceae; genus Ferruginibacter. Next base: position 16,337 of record VFKL01000061.1, read on the forward strand.
ATAGCAGCAATAGTTTGTCGATATGCTCAAGTCAATTGCCTTTGAATTGGAATGGATTGACACTAACGGCTACGGGTACTTATTCAGCAAGTTTCAACAACATTTATGGTTGTGATTCAATTGTGGTGTTAAACTTAACGGTTAAAGAGGTTAGTAATGTGGTTGAAACGATTGCTGCAACTGGATCTTCTTATAATTGGCATGGTACAACATTCACCGCATCGAATTATACGGCTACATGGGTTGGTATAAACGCAGCAGGTTGTGATTCAATTGTAACATTGAATTTAACACTCACCAATGATTGTGTGCCAACAGAAAGCATTTTAAATGTTACTGCTTGTAATGTCTATTTCTGGCGTGGCATTCGTTTAACAACGTCTACTACATTGGAGTGGATTGGCGTAAATGCTGGAGGTTGTGATTCGGTAGAAATATTGAATTTAACGATTACAAATGTTTCTCCAAGTGCCTCACCAGCAACGATTACACAAACGTTGGTTAGCAATGTATGTGGCGCTAGGGTATATCGTTACACAGCTGCAGCAGTAACCAATGCGGTAGGATACAATTGGACATTGCCTATTTCTGTAGGTGGAATAAGTGGTGTAGTTGTAGACTCAGGAGTTGCCACAAATTCAAGAGTAATTCTTGTGAGGTACGCATCTACGTTAGCTGCATTTACTACAGATAGTGTAAAAGTAAAAGCATTTTCACCTTGCGGTACCACAGGAAATAGATCGGCTAAATTATTGAATACATTGTTTACGGTTCCAACAGCACCAGCTACAATTACCATAACGCCAATTGTTACCAATATTTGTGGTGCAAAGCGTTACAGATATACTGCACCATCATTGCCAGTGGCAACAACTACAGCAGTAGGGGCAACAGGGTATATATGGGCATTCAGGGGCGTATTAGGTGCTTCAATAGATTCGGGAAGCGTAAATTCTAAAGTAATAACGGTTACGTTTAGTAGCAATGCAGCAGCTGCAACAGGTGATAGTATCAAATTAGCATACAGTTCATCATGTGGCAACAGCTTGTTTAAAGCGTCTAAATTTACAAACACATTAATATCAGCACCATTGTCGCCAACAGTAACGGTAACTCCTGTACAAACCAATGTATGTGGTGCTAGAAAATATCGTTACACCGCATCAGCGTTAGTTGCCGCTACAACAACAGCGGGTGCTGCAACAGGTTGGTTGTGGTCATTGCCAGCAGAAGGTACAGTAGGTTCAACCGGTGTTTTAGATTCTGGTTCAATTGGTTCACAAACTATTGTTGTGGTGTACACTTCAAATGCAGCAGCTGCTGCGGGCGATACCATAAGAGTGGCATACACATCAGCATGTGGATTAAGTGTAGCCAAAGCAACCAAGCTTACAAACACTGCATTAGATGCACCATTGGCACCAGCAACGGTAACCATAACACCATTGGTGACCAATATTTGTGGAGCAAGAAAATATCGTTACACCGCAGCAGGATTAATTGCATCTACAACTACTGCTACAGCAGCATCAGGTTGGTTATGGACTTTACCTGCTGAGGGAATCGTTGGATCAACAGGTGTTTTAGATTCAGGATCATCTGTAAGTTCACAAACCATTGTTGTGGTGTACAGTTCAAATGCAGCAGCAATTGCAGGAGATAGCATTCGGGTACGTTACACATCAGGTTGTGGATTGGGTGCTACAAAAGCAACCAAATTAACCAATACCTTATTGGGTGCACCATTGGCACCGGCAACCATTACCATTGCTACAGTGAGTGATATTTGCGGCGCTCGTGTGTATAGATACACAGCACCAGCATTAGCCATTGCTACTACAACAGCGGGAGCCGCTAAAGGATATTTATGGAGCATGCCAACAGGAACTTTAGGATTAACAGGCGTATTGGATTCAGGTTCTTTAACATCAAAAGTGATAAAGATTAGATACAGCAGTAATGCAGCCGCATTAACAGGCGATAGCATTAAAGTATTATACACTTCTGATTGTGGAAATAGTCCAGCAAAAGCGCAGAAATTATCTAACCTTGCGCCAACATTATTGGCAGCATCGGCTACATTAACCGGTACAACAAGTATTTGTTCTGCAGTAGGTACATCAACCAGCAACAGATACATTGCTTCAGCTGTAACAGGTGCATTATCTTATGTTTGGACTTTACCTGCAGGTGCGGTGTTGGATAGCGGAAGCAACGGATTGAGAATAAAAGTTCGTTTCTTGACTGCTGGTGCTAACGACAGTATTTTTGTACAGGCAGTAGGCACTAACGGTTGCGCAGGTACGAAGAAGGTATTGAAATTGGTAACCACAGGTTGTGTTACACAATTGATTTCAAGAACCATTGTGCCTTCAACAATCAAAACGTCTATTGATCCAATGAAAATAAACGTTTATCCAAACCCAACTACAAACACATTCCAAATGTTTGTAAAAACACCAACTGCATCAAAAATCACCATGCGTGTTTTGGATGTACAAGGACGTTTAATTAAAACGATTTCTTTCAATTCAGATGAAACCATTGCCTTCGGAAATGATTTAAAATCCGGCGTGTATATGGTAGAAGTGAGAGAAGGGAATGTGGTGAAAACGGTTAGGGTAGTGAAGTATTAATTGTTTGTTTGTAAGTATAAAATCGGCCTGTTCATTAATTTGAGCAGGCTTTTTTTTTAGAAGACAGCCCCCTCGATCCCCCAAGGGGGAAGCTGGAAGCATTAACAAAAATGATGATTATACACAACCCCAGCGGGGTGATATACTACTAAAAAGATGATGAATATAAATTACAGCCCCAGCGGGGCGACATAAAAAATTCGCGATGTTTCAAAGAATGTTGAAAGCATTTTCCGTTTTTGGCTCCTTGAACCTTTTGAATTAACAGGATATCATGAAGATTAGTAATCTAACTTATTGAAGCTTTTTAACCCATTGAAACTACCAAACCTTTTTCTTCTTTGATGATTGGTGATAACACCAACATCGGCAGACGAAAATCCCCAACCTTTTAAACGTCTTAAACCTCTCAGTCGATGACTGGGAACTCTTGTAGACACCGGTTTGGAAACCGGCGCCAATGAAAACATCAACATCGGCAGACGAAAACTCCCAACCTCTCAAACCTCTCAAACCTCTCAAACCTCTCGAACCTCTTAAACCTCTTAAACCTCTTAAACCTCTTAAACCTCTCAAACCTCTCAAACCTCTTCTACATTCCCGTATAACTATGCGGCGTTATCAGCTTTAACTCTGCTTTAATTGCAGCTGATATTTTCAGCTTTGATATAAATTGATGAATCGCTTTTTTATCGATAACTGTTCCTCTAGTAAGCTCTTTTAACGCCTCATAAGGAGCAGGATAGTTTTCTCTTCGCAAGACGGTTTGTATGGCTTCTGCCACTACAGCCCAGTTGGCTTCTAAATCTGATTTTAGTTTGGGTTCATTCAAAATTAATTTTTCCAATCCTTTTTCTATAGATTTTATCGCAATAATTGTATGTGCTATTGGAACGCCGATGTTTCTTAAAACGGTACTGTCTGTTAAATCTCTTTGTAGTCTTGAAATTGGAAGCTTTGCCGACAGGTGTTCTAAAATTGCGTTTGCCATTCCTAAATTTCCTTCGGCATTTTCAAAATCGATGGGGTTTACTTTATGTGGCATTGCGCTGCTGCCAATTTCTCCTTTTTTTGTTTTTTGTTTGAAATAATCCATGCTTACATAACTCCAAATGTCTCTGGATAAATCAATCAAAATAGTGTTGATTCGTTTGATGGCATCAAAATGAGTGGCTAACAAATCATAATGCTCAATTTGTGTGGTGTATTGCTGACGCTGTAGTCCAAGTTTATCTTCCAACAATTCATCTGCAAATTTCTTCCAGTTATATTTTGGAAATGCCACATGATGTGCATTGAAATTTCCGGTAGCCCCACCAAATTTACCTGAAAATGGAATGTAGCTAAATAACTGTACTTGATTTTCTAATCGCTCTACAAATACCATCAGCTCTTTACCCAATTTTGTTGGAGATGCCGATTGGCCATGCGTTCGCGCCAGCATTGGAATGTCTTTCCAGGTTTGCGCTAACTTATAAATATGTTGTTGCACATTCAAAATGGCTGGCAAATATTCCAGTTCCATGGAGTCTTTCCATAACATTGGAACCGCTGTGTTGTTGATGTCTTGTGAGGTTAATCCAAAATGCACCCACTCTTTTAAAGCACTCAATCCAATTGTATCTAATGTTGATTTTAAAAAATATTCAACTGCCTTAACATCATGATTCGTTGTTTTTTCTGTTTCCTTTATGATTTGTGCATCTTCAATTGAAAAATGAATCACCACATCACGCAATAGAATTTTTTGCTTGATGTCTAACTTAAAGAATTTCTTTTCTGCTAAAAAAATAAAGTATTCAATTTCAACTTTCAATCGATATTTAATCAGTGCATACTCCGAATAATATTCGGTTAATTCTTTAGTAGCATTTGCGTATCTGCCATCAATGGGCGAAATGTTGGTGAGTGATGTTGTATTCATAGGCGCAAAAATAAGTTGAAATCGGGAAATATGTTTAAGTGATTAGCTACAAAGTTTTTTTGTTTCCCGCAAGGCTCGCAAAGGAGCAAAGAGCGCAAGGTGGAAAATGCTTCCAACAACAAACAACAAAACAAACAACAAACCCCAAACAACAAACAACAAACAAAGAAGGAAATGGAGCAAGTATCGGAACGAAATCCCCAACCTCTCAAACCTCTCAAACTTCACAAACCTCTCAAACCTCTTAAACATAAATTGTTTATTTTCGCCCCACAAAATCAATCTCGTGTTACACAGAAAAATCAAAGTAGGTGCGGTTAGTTATTTAAACACAAAGCCATTGGTGTATGCTTTTGAAAATGGAGCAATGGTAGACGATATGGATTTAGTTTTCGACTATCCTTCGAAAGTAGCGCAAAAGCTCATAAATGATGAGATTGATTTAGGTTTGGTGCCAGTTGCGATCATTCCACAAATTCCAAACGCACAAATTATCTCAAATTTTTGTATAGCTGCCACCAATCCAGTTGCCAGTGTTTGTTTGTTTAGCAAAGTGCCCATTCAAGATATTGAGTCTGTTATTTTAGATTACCAAAGCCGTACTTCGGTTGCCTTACTGAAAATTTTATTAAAAGATTTCTGGAAAATTTCGCCCGATTTTATTGCTTCTGATGCAGAATTTGAAAACGAAATTAATGGCACAACAGCCGCACTCATCATTGGCGATAGAGCACTTGTTCAATTAAATAATTTCCCTTTTGTGTATGATCTGGCGGAAGCTTGGCAAAAAATGACCAGCTTACCTTTCGTTTTTGCAGCTTGGGTGGCCAATAAAACTTTGCCCGAAATATTCATTTCTTCTTTTAATCTTTCTATCAAAGATTCCTTGACTCAGGTAGATACAATCATCGAATCTATTGACTTTCCAGATTACGATCTGAATGTTTATTTTAAAGAAAATATTGATTATTTACTCGATGATAAAAAAATGGAAGGACTGCAGCTTTTCTTATCTAAAATAGAAAGTTGATTTTATTTTTTTTCTTGTGATAGAATTCAACTGCAAAATCCGGGTCTAATCTCGTTTGTCTGTCAAAGAAACCGTTGAAACGGTTAAGAAGCAGTTATCTCTATAGCCCACGGTTTAAACCGTGGATTATAAAATCGTGGTTGATGTATAATGGTTTCAACCATTTATTTCTTCTTGAATCGATTGGTAACGCTTAACATTACTTGCTTCACATCGGGTGAAATATTTCTCCAATAAAATAAGCAGATATATAAGGTACAAAATATCCCAAGAGAACATAGAATGGCAACAATCCCATCTAGGTTTTTGGTGGCAAAATAAGCAATCGTATAGGATAGTGCTGCAATGATCAATAGCTCTAACGTTTTCATTGAAAATGGCTGCATGTTAAACTTCTTCAATAGAAACACATACCTGATGCTGTTGTAAATGGTAAATGAAAATAGGTTGGCAATTGCCGGTCCCATGATGCCATATCTTGTTGTTAAATAATAACTCAACGGAATGATCATCAAGGTTAATAATAAGCTCGTCCACAACTCAAAACGCCAATACGTTGACGTGCCTATGATTTGTCCATTTACGCCCGTTCCCAATTCTATAATCGTTACAATGCCTAAATAAAAGAACACCCATTTCCCTTCTAAATAATCAGAATTGATATGCAGAAAATTTATGCCATTATCGAAATTTAACCAAACGCAAAAAAATACAAACAACGAAAACCCTAGCATATTTATAGAAGAACGTTGATAAATTCTTTCTATTTCAACAAGATTTTTATCTTTCCATGCCCTCGATAACATCGGTATGGTTACCGCTACAATACTTCGAAATGGCGCTTGTAACACAGATACCATGTAAGACGCCAATCCAAAAATACCTACTTTACCTAAATTTTGTTTTGCTGCAAGTACAATGCCATCAATACTTTGACGTAATACATTTACGATGATTACAAAAAATGTAAGTATCAATATGGCAAATATTTTTTTTCTAAATTTTTTGGTTACTCGGCTAAATGAAAAGTTGAGCCATAATTTACCTTCTAGTTTTAAGTGTACAGCAAGAATCAAAACAATCAACGCATATTGAAAAGCAAATAATGCAATAAATGTTTTGAAACTAATGACATTAAAAATTTTAAGTAATATTATTAGGAAGGTGTAAAATCGGATTACCGTTTCACGCAGCAAACTACCCAAAACGCCTTTCCCAAATCCATATGAATAAGCTTCCAGAATATTGTATAAGAGCGTGAAAAATCCCAAAGGAAGTACCCAATATAAAAACTGAACAAGCAAATATGAGTTGGTGCTAAATTTTTTAATAATAATGGGTTCGCATAAAAATAATCCTCCCGCAGTTAATGTAAATCCAATCAGGGCAATAATCAACGCAAGTCCTAAAATGTCGTTTTTTTTTGGCTCCAAATTATCTTCATAATATGGAAAAAATTTCATAATAAATGACGTAGAACCCAAACAAGAAAATGCATAAATCAACTGACCAATCTCAATTAAAGAGCGTGTTAAACCATTTTGTTCGGTAGTAAACCAACTTTTATGCGTAAGAAAATACGTGTTAATTGCACCAATAAGAAATCCCACGTAAATCCAAATGGTGGCCTTGATGCTGTTTTTTCTTATTTGGGACATAATTATTTAACTTGTAGGAACAAATTATCTACTATTTTTGCAAAAATACTCTATTAATCTAATTTAATAGAGTGTAGATTATTTTAATTATTACTAGGTATTAAAGTTTTGACTTAAATTAATATTGCATTAAACACAAATTAAAACAATAAAAAATGAAAGTAGTCATATTTGCTGGAGGTTTAGGAACTCGAATTTCGGAAGAAACGGACACTAGGCCAAAGCCTATGGTTGAAATTGGCGGACTTCCTATAATTTGGCATATCATGAAACATTACGGTTCGTATGGTCATCATGAATTTATTATTTGCTTGGGTTATAAAGGATATGTTATCAAAGAATACTTCATGAATTATTTCTTGCATAATTCTGATTTAACCGTTGATCTTGAAAATAACAGCGTTACCTACCACAATAGCACAACTGAAAAATTTAAAGTTACATTGGTGGATACAGGCCTAAATACCAAAACAGCCGGACGATTAAAAGCAGTGCAAAAATATATTGGCAACGAACCTTTTATGCTTACTTATGGTGATGGTGTTAGCGATGTAAATATCAATGATTTAATTGCTTATCATCAACAACAAGGTAAAATTGCCACTGTTACAGCCATTTCTTTAGAAGCTCGTTTTGGTGGCATGGATTTGAATGAAAATGGCGAAGTGGTTTCCTTTAGAGAAAAAGCAAAAGATGAAAGTAAATGGATTAATGGCGGTTTTTTTGTACTAAATCCCGAAGTGTTTAATTATCTTGAAACGGATATGTCTAATGTAATGTGGGAAGATGAACCTTTGGAGAAATTGACAATCGATAAACAATTGAGCGCATTTAAACATCATGGTTTTTGGAAACCAATGGATGCGCTTCGTGATAAAATTGAATTAGAAAATCTCTGGCAAACAGGTCAGGCAAAATGGAAAAATTGGTAAATCAAACAAACCTTAAAAATTATTACAGCGGTAAAAAAGTATTCATCACCGGGCATACTGGATTTAAAGGTGCATGGCTTTCTTTATGGCTAAATCAATTGGGCGCCACTGTTAAAGGGTATGCTTTAGCACCAGCATATGAATCTGCGTTATTTCAGCCAATTGTTTCAGGCTCTATGTTTGAAAGCGTAATTGATGACATCAGAAACAAAGAAAAATTGCAAACTGAAATACACAATTTTCAACCCGATTATATTTTTCATCTCGCAGCACAACCGCTTGTTAGAAGAAGTTATAAAATACCCGCAGAAACGTTTGAAGTGAATGCAATAGGCACCGCCAACGTATTGGAATGTGTAGGTCATCTTCAAAATCCTTGCAACGTCATTGTTATCACCACCGATAAAGTGTACGAAAATAAAGAACAAGATATTTTATACAACGAGGAAGATAATCTAGGTGGTTACGATCCGTACAGCGCCAGTAAAGCTTGTACTGAAATCGTAGTGAGCTCGTTTAGAAATTCATTTTTTAATTTGAACAAAATAAATGAGCATCAAAAATCCATCGTTTCTGTAAGGGCTGGAAATGTAATTGGTGGGGGCGATTTTAGTGAAGACAGAATTATTCCAGATATCATTCGCGCGTTACAAAAAAATGAAACCATTGAAGTTCGAAGCCCCAATGCCGTTCGTCCATGGCAACATGTACTCGAACCTTTAGGCGGATACCTTTTATTAGGCGGATTATTAAATGATCATCCATCAATTTATTCTGGGGCGTATAATTTTGGTCCAAATCCAAATGATCATTTAACCGTAAAAGCATTGCTGGAACTTGCATTAAAATCATGGGGTAGTGGAAATTGGAAAGATACCAGCGATCCCAATCAATTGCATGAAGCCAATCTACTTAAATTAGACATCACAAAAGCAAAAGAGAAATTGCAATGGTTGCCTAAATTAAATGCCACATCCACCATTAATTGGACAATGGATTGGTATAAACAAAATACATCAGATCAATTTGCATATACGTTAGAACAAATTAATCAATACATGAACCTATGATTTTTGCTGAATCTCCATTAAAAGGTTGTTATAATATTACTTTAATTCCAAGAGGAGATAGCAGGGGTTGGTTTGCCCGTACATTTTGTAAAGAAACTTTTTTACAAATCAATCACCACAAAGAATGGGTGCAAATGAATCATTCATTTACCGCTGAAAAAGGAACCGTTCGTGGCATGCATTTTCAACATCCACCACATGCCGAAATAAAAATGGTGCGCTGTATTGCGGGAGCGGTGTTTGATATAGCCGTTGATTTAAGAAAAGATTCTGAAACTTTTTTACAATGGTATGGCATTGAATTGTCTGCCGAAAATAAACAAATGATTTACATCCCCGAAGGATTTGCGCATGGATTTCAAACCCTTACTGAAAACGTAGAATTGATGTATCATCATACTGAATTTTATACACCAGAAGCGGAAGCTGGATTGTTATACAACGATCCAATGCTACACA
>VFKL01000089.1 GCA_009885535.1 Chitinophagaceae bacterium
GGTCCTATGTTTTTCCCAATGGGCGGTGGTTTTGGCGGATCTGGTGGTGGTGGAAGCTCCGGTGGCGGTGGATTTGGTGGTTTTGGAGGAGGAAGCTTTGGCGGTGGTGGTGCAAGTGGGGGGTGGTAGAAGGTTTAAATCGCTTTGCTGGTTTAATTCGCTTCGCTGGTTTAATTCGCTTCGCTGGTTTAATGGTTGAAACGCTTCCAAACTTTTGAACGAATTGAATTTTTTGAACCTTTTGCTTCTCTCAGTCGGTGACTGAAAACTCTTGTAAACACCGGTTTGGAAACCGGCGCCAATGGAGAGTTTGACACGAGGAACAAAATTATATAGATGCTTCCAACCTTTTGAACGCATTGAACGTATTGAACCTCTTGAACATTATTAATATAACTTAAAAAACTACAAATGAAAAAATTCATGTTAGACATCAAGCTTGAAGGTTTAGATACCGAAACAAGAATGAGTCTACTTCCAAGAGAGCAAGAGTTGGTAAAAGAAATGGAAGAAAATGGAACCATAGTACATAACTTCATCAAGTTGGATATGTCTGGAATTTACATAGTTATTATGGCAGATGATATTGATGATGTGCATACAAAGCTTTCTACTTTACCTTATTATCCTTACATGAAAATTGTAATTGTGCCAGTTAGGGTTGTTAATCATATTAATCAGTAATTAGCTCACTAGCGCCGGTTTCCTAACCGGTGTTGTTTTTAATGGGATAATCGATGCTATATGTTTGAATACGTGTATTTATGCGCCGGTTTAATGGTTTTAGTATTTTCCATGTATTAGCATTTTTGTTTTATAAAAAAACTTCGTGTCTTTGCGACTTCGTGTGTTTCCTGCCTTCGTATCAAAAAAAATGGCAGCCGAAAATCCCCAACCTTTTGAACCCATTGAACTCATAGAACCTTTGGAACTCATTATAAGGAAACACCAACATCGGCAGAATTTCTTTTAAAAATCAAAAAGGTTCAATGAAGCCAAAAACGGAAAATACTTCCAACCTTTTGAACTCATTGAACCTTTTGAACGTATTGAACCTCAAAAACCTCACAAACCTCACAAACCTCACAAACCTCAAAAACCTCTCAAACCTCACAAACCTCACAAACCCCACAACCTCTCCCCCTACTTCAACTTCTCTTCAATATACTTTTCAATCTCTTCTCCTTTTGCTTTTGAAATTTTACCCAATGCTTTAGAAATACTAGGGTCGATGAAATTCATATATTGAGCAGGAATGCTTTTTCTGAATTCAAAAATCTTATCAATTCCAACTTTAACTTTTGTGATGTCATTTAATTTAGATAAATACATGGCAAATTTATCCGTAGTCGAAATTTTCTCCTGACTTAAAGGAGCATCTGCATATCGGTTAGCAATGAAATCAAAATCAGCTTCTGTTCCTTGCGTTAAAATAATTTTATTTACCTCGTCTCCAAAAGCACCTTTCACATCTTTGCTGTATTTTTTTGCAAGTTCAAATGCTCCTTCTGGATTAATCGCATTTATTCCTTTAAAAGCAGCACCCGCAACAGCATAAGACGAATCTTTAATTGCAGCTTCAAATAAAGACAAATATTTCTTATCGCCATTTTTTACAAGGAAATTAATGGCTGCAGCTTTTACTTTTTTGTTTGCATCTTTGTTTGCAATGCGCTCAATCTGGTTGATAATAGCTGTATCTCCTTTGAATCCTGATGTTCCAAGTTTTTGAATAGTGCTTAATCTCAATTTGAAAAACTTGTCATTGAGTCCTTCAGAAAGTTGAGCAAGATTATTTTTTGCAAAATAATCCAAAGCCTCTTTTCTGTCTAAATAATTCTTACCCAATTTCCACTGAGCAAGATAATTGGCCTCAGTTTTCGAATCTGTTTTTTCAGCAAGTAAAATCTTGTCTGCATCTACACTTATCCACTCTGGCATTTTCGATACATTGAAATTAAACGTGTCGCTCAAATTCTTTGCGGTTATCATTTGTCTAGTTGCTTTCCCATCAACATAAATATCAACTGCCATTGGTAGAATGAAAGCCTTTCCAGATTTTTGAACTTGATCAATAATAACTGTTGACATATTTTTAGAAGCGTCGAAATTGTAACTGATTTTTAATTTAGGATGCCCACTTCCGTAATACCATTGATTCCAAAACCAATTTAAATCTCTTCCTGTTACTTCTTCAAAAGCCAAACGCAATTGATGCGCTTCACCGGTTTTGAATTTATTGGCGGTTAAATAAACGTTTAATGATTTGAAAAAAGCGTCGTCCCCAACAAAGGTTCTCAACATATGTAAAATACGTCCTCCTTTGTTATAGCTCACGGCATCAAACATATCTTCTCTGCTTGAATAATGAAATCTGGCTAAATCTTTTTTATCAGAACCACTCATCAAATACCCTTGCATATCTTCAAAATTATGGGCATCTGCAAAGTCTTTCCCATACTTATATTCATCCCATAAATATTCGCTATAATTTGCAAAACTTTCATTTACTGTGAGGTTGCTCCAACTTTCAGCCGTAACTAAATCGCCAAACCAATGGTGAAATAATTCATGCGCTATTGTTTCTTCCCAATCATTACCTTCTGTTAACTCACGTGCATTTTGATACGCACTTTCCTGATGTAAGGTAGCTGAAGTATTTTCCATCGCACCACTTACAAAATCCCTTCCTACAATTTGAGCATATTTAGGCCAAGGGTATTCAACATTTAGTTTTTTTGAAAAGAAATCCATCATTTCTGGTGTATTGCCAAAAACGCCACCAGCATAAGGCAGTTGTTTTTTTTCTACGTAATAACTTACTTCTTTTCCTTTGTAACTGTCTTTTACGATGGCAAAATCACCTACACCCATAAAAAATAAATACGGCGCATGGGGCAAATCCATTTTCCAGTAATCAGATCTAGTGCCATTCGTATTTTTCTTTTGACTAATTAAAAGTCCATTGCTAAGTGTTACATATTTATCAGGTACCGTCATGGTGATTTCCTGTGTAGATTTCTGATTGGGTTTGTCAATCGTAATCATCCATGCACTATTTGATTCTGTTTCACCTTGCGTCCAAATTTGAGTTGGTTTGTTTTTGTCTGCCCCAGTTGGATTGATAAAATAAAGTCCTTTTGCATCTGTAATTGCGGCACTTCCTTCTGATTTTAGTTCATTAGGTCTGCTGATATATTCAAAATACAATGTGTATTTTTCTCCGCCCTTGTAAGTTTTATTTAGTTTGATGTTCAATTGCATTCCATCGTAATCATATTTCAATTTGGTCTTTACTCCTGCATTAAATAATGAAACCTCTTTAATCGTCATCCCTTTAGCATCAAGCCTTACAGAGTCTGTAGCATAAAATGTAGGTTGTAATGTAAGCCACTCATTTCCATTCATGGTGGCACTGTCGAAATTAAATTTCACTTCTAATTTTGTATGTACTACACTATTGATTTTTGTCTCGCTACTTCTATATTCTTTTTTCCAAGAAGTATCTTTAGATTCATTTTGGAATTGTGCGAATGTGGTTTCAGTTGTAATTAATAATAACAGTAAAATAAATGGATTGCGCATGTGGTTATATTTTTCGCCAAATTTACTTGCATTTATTTTAAAATGATGTTTTTTAACAATTGAAATTTATATACAATTAAGTAGCTTTGAAACATGACGCGTTTAAATTCACTAAAAAAAATCGGTTTGTTTTTTTTGCTGGCTATTATTTCAACAAACTTATCAGCGCAAACAGCTCATTTTTTATATATTCAATCTGACAATAGTCAGGCTTTTTATGTGCGATTAAACAATAAAGTTTTTAGCTCATCAGACGTAGGTTTTTTGATAATACCAAAATTGCAAACCGGAAAACTATCTCTAATTATAGGGTTTCCAAAAAACAAGTGGAATCCATTGGATTATGATGTTGTAGTTGAAAATAAGGATTTGTCATTTCAATTAAAAAAAGTGGATTCATTACATTGGGAATTGTATGATGATTATACGAAGCAAACGCTTTTAAAAAATATAACAAATCAGCAGCAAGATTTAATGGAAAACAACAATGATGAATTTTCGAATATTTTAGCAGAAGTTAGCGACAATCCAAAAATCAAACAAATTAGAAAAACCAAACAAGCAATTGATACTTCGAGTTTGAAAGTAGAAACAATGATAAAAGTAGTTGAACCGGCAGACACAAACACAGTTGCTGTTGAAATTGCTCAAAATGAAAAAAATAGAAATAAGCGATCTGAGCGGAAAAAAGAGAAGCAAAGCATTAAAAAAGATTTTTCTTATATTGATAGTACTGGAAATTTAATAAAATATGTGATAAGTGAAGATGGTAAAAACGACACAGTGTCAATATTTATTCCATTTGCTACTATAGCGAAAACCGACAAAAATATTCCGGAACAAATACCCGCAGTGGAAAAAGTGCAAATTGAAAAATCGGATTTGTCAAAAGAAACAGCTCTAAAAAAGACAACCATGATCCAAGCTTCAGAAAAGGATTTTTTACAGTTAAGGAAACAAATGATTTTAGAAGAAAGCGAGGATCTAATGATTGATATTGCAGAAAAAGCGTTTGAGACAACAGCTTATTCAACAGAAATGATTAAAAACTTCGCGGTTTTATTTTTAAAAGAAAAAAATAAATTAACTTTTTTAATACGCGCTTACAAATATGTGGTTGACAAACAGAATTTCAACACTTTGTCAACTTTACTAACTGAGGAAACTAGCCTAAGACAATTTAATCAACTGTTTGAATAAACCCCAATCTAATGTCTCGTTATTTTATTGAGGTTTCATACATGGGAACCCACTTCTCTGGATTTCAAAAGCAAAACAATGCAAACACTATTCAATCTGAAATAGAACAAGCACTTAAGCTTTACTTTAGAAAACAAATTGATTTAACAGGTTCATCCCGAACTGATGCGGGCGTTCATGCGTTACAAAATTTTTTTCATTTTGATGAAAATGAAATTCCAATTGAAACCTTTGAAAAATCAGTATATCATCTAAATTCGATAATCAGTTCAGATGTAGTCATAAAAGGCATAACACTAAAGCCTGAAGGTGCGCATTGTAGGTTTGATGCAAAAAGTAGGCAGTATCAATATACGATATACCAGCAAAAAAATCCCTTCATGATAGATAGGGGATATTATTTTCCTTATCCTTTAAATATGGAGAAGTTGGTTGAAGCATCAATTATCATCAAGGAAACTGTAAATTTCGAATCATTCTCAAAAAAAAATACGCAGGTTTTAAATTTTAATTGTACCATATTCGAAAGTTTTTGGCATCAAATCGACAATAAAATACAGTATAATGTTTGTGGAAATCGGTTTTTAAGGGGTATGGTCAGGGGATTGGTAGGAACGATGTTAAAAGTAGGAACAGAGAAAACAAGTATAGCAGCATTTAAAAAGATAATCGAATCTGGAGATTTAAGTCAGGTTGATTTTTCTACACCTGCACGTGGATTGATGCTAGTTAGTGTAAATTATTAACCACTAGATAAATTTCTTTTACTTTTTTATTACAACATGTCAACGTGTGAAATGCTTTACAGTGTTGATTCTTATTGAATTATATTTTGGCGTAAAAAAAATAAAAATGTTTTATTTCTAAAATAATTTTGCTTGCAAAAAATATGCTAGTATATTTGCATCCCGCTTTTAAAACGAGCGAAAAGTTCTAAGACATTCGATATCAAAAAGTAAAAGAATATTGTGATAAATTGTTCTAAAAAATTCAAGTTTATTTTTCAAATTAATTTGTTTTAAAAAGATATAGTTCTATATTTGCAACCCGCTTTGAAAAAGCGAAATGTTCTTTAACAAAATGAAAAACAGGTTTAAAAAATAAAAATTAAGTTTTTGTTTTTTGAATACAAGAAACCTCTACATTTGCACTCCCAATCAAAAATGGGTTATTTTTCTAGAGAGGAAAATAAGGTTTTAAGAAATTAGAAATTAAGAAATTAAAATAGGGATTACGAGACAA
>VFKL01000111.1 GCA_009885535.1 Chitinophagaceae bacterium
TTGTAAAAATAAAAATTATGGAAACAGTTACTATGGCTCCGGTTCAGTTTACATTATCTGCGATTGCAGAAATAAATAGATTAATGCATTCTGATGATTTTGATCAAAACAAACAATTGAGGGTAGGGGTAAAAGGCGGTGGTTGTAGCGGTATGACGTACATATTAGAATTTGAAGAGCCCAAAGCCAACGATCAAAAATATGATTTACCAGAAATGTCTTTTATCATGGATAAATCGCATGGTATTTATTTAATGGGCATGGAAGTAGATTGGGAAGGCGGATTGAACTCACGAGGGTTTACTTTTAAAAATCCCAATGCCAGCAGCACTTGCGGTTGTGGAACAAGTTTTGCGGTTTAAAAAACGATTAGTTATTTTTTAATTTCTATTTCTCTTTTCTCAAATAGTAAAAATAAAGTCAATTTTGCCCATCACTTCATTAAGTGGCCCATTTATTTATTTGAAATGATTGTTTGTATTTCAATAATCATGTGAAATCGTAAAGCCTACATTGGCTTGCATAAAAATTGTAGATAACAGCATTACATGTTTCCTCCTGATTGTATTTACGGCATTTTTTTCTTGTAATAGAGTTTAGCTGAAAATCACTGTGTGAATTGATTTTTGTGTTAATAAATATATTCAAATAGCGTTGTTTCAGCTATACCCCAAAAGGTGTATTTTTTTAAACTACTCGTTAATGCAGTTGAATTATTTTATTTTTACTTGGTGCGTCTAATAATCTATATATTTTTCACTTGCTTTTTATGTCCTCTTTTTTCAGAAGGGCAAATTGTTGTATTCGATAACAACAAAGAATTTGATTACAAAACATCCAATATAAAATACTCAGTCCAGGATGGAATTCATATTTCAGATTCTGCTCTAAATGAAGTGTTGAATCAAAAGTGGAATCCATATCTAAAACATAACGTAAAACTTGAAAATAAAGAACAAACCATTTGGTTTAAAATACCAATAAAATCAACTTCTCAAAATGCAGTAGATTTTTTAGAGATAAAAGAACCACTTGTAAATTTTGTGCAAGTGTGGATTGTAAAAAAAGGTGTTGTAATAAAACGATTTGAAAAAACCGGAGATCACTTGTCTTTTTTTTCTAGACCAATTGCATACGCAAACTTTGTATTTCCTTTTAAAGAAATTCAATTAAATGAATATGAAGTTATTGTAGCTACAGATAAGCGTCATACAACTAAATCCATCCCGCTTTATTTTTATTCTGAAAGTGAATTCACAAGTCAAGTACAACTTATTAATCTTTTAAAAGGATTCCTACTTGGACTTGTTTCGATTTTGTTTTTATACAATCTTTATTTGGCGATTATTGCAAATAAAAAGGTGTACATATGGTATGGCATTTATTTGTTTTTTATTTTGATTTACTTTTTGATGGACATGGGTTTGATGTTCCAATTTCTATATCCAAATGCGCCGAGATTTCATGACGTGTTGAGGGTAGGTGCTATTGCATTTAGCATTGTTCCATTTACATTTTTTATAAATCATTTTTTACAATTTGAAAAAAATAAACCTGTTTTTATTTTAATCAATAATATTTTAATGATTCTGTTTGTAATTACTTTTTTTTTAGGTATAAATAATTCCATTTCTGGCGATTTCAAAAGTCAACAATTTTGGATTGGTCTTAATGGCATCATCTCGCCGTTTATAATTATCGTTTTGATGATTGAGTCTATTTATGCTTTAATAAAAAAAATACCTTTTTCAAATTTTACTACAATATCAGTTGGTGGTTTTGTAAGCATGTCATTTATCTTTTTATTGCACGAAAAAAGAATAATAGAGGATAATTTTTTTACAAATAACATCATCAACATCTGTATAAGTATTGAAATTCTGTTAATGACATTGGCTATTGCATATCGATTCAATATGTATAAAAAAGAAGCAGAAAAGTTAGTATCAGAAAAAAATGAAATTCAACAACAATTGCTCACTGCTGTTATAAAAAATAAAGAACAGGAAATGCAACGTTTGAGCAGCATCCTTCATGATACAGTTGGTGCAAGGATTTCAGCCATTAGATTAAATATGGAGTATATAATTGGATTGAAAACGCTAAAAAGTAAAGATGTTGAAATACAGGCTTTGACTTTAGAAGTTAGCAAAGTTGCAGACGAAATCAGAAATTTCTCACATCAACTATCCCCATTGTTATTGAAAAAAAACGGCGTTATTAAAACCATTTATGATTTAGTGAAATCTATAAACAATGCGAATAAAATACAAATTCAATTTGAATCCTTAGGTTCGGAAAATACCTTGTTTTTTCAATACGAGTTGATGGTTTATAATATTGTTCAAGAATTGATACAAAATATGATTAAGCATGCCAAAGCTTCAGAGGGAATCGTTCAGATTATTCTAGAAAAGGATATTATATCACTTTTTGTTGAAGATAACGGAATTGGATTTATTGAAAATGAAATTAAAGATGGTCTCGGTTTTTTGCAGATAAAAAAAATAGTCAATTTAGCAGAAGGTAACATTGCAATACATTCATCGCCAAATAATGGTTGTACAATTTCTATTGAAATAAATCCAAAAGAATTTTTGTAAAAAATTTGAAAAAGTATATTGGCCATAAAATCAACTAAATAATTAGAATTAAATTTATAGATGGTTCACAAACAAAACGAATGAAAAACATAATAAAAATATTTATTGCAGAAGATCATCCTTTTTATGCCAAAGGTTTATCAAATGTGTTGGAAGCACATGGTCAGTTTCTTATTGTTGGCATTACCGACATTCCTTTAGAAATCATTTCTAAAATAAAATCACTAAAGCCCAACATCCTTATTTTGGATATCAATCTTTCTGGATACAATAGTTTCGAACTTATTCCTGAAATTATAAAGGCTTTGCCAACAATTAAAATACTGGTACTGAGTATGTACCTTCCTTCTGATATAAATATTGCCGTTTTACAAAAAGGTATTGATGGATATGTATTGAAAAATTCAGGTACAGAGATTTTGATTAACGCGCTCACCTCTTTGTCCTCGAATCAAAAATATTGGGATCCGAATATTGAAACTGTAAGCCATCATTCGAATGATGTTTTTACTAAAAAAACAAAACTAAGCACAAGAGAATTGGAAATTTTAGCATATTTGAAAGATGGATTTACCAATAAACAAATTTCCCAAAAACTGTTTATCAGTGAGTTTACTGTAAAAACGCATCGCAAAAACATCATGAGCAAAATGGAGGTCAATAATATTGTCGGACTTCTAAAAAAGTATTAAAAAAAGAAACGCTAAAAATTAATTGAATTTAATTTCAAACATTTTTGGCCATCTTTTGCCCGTTATTAAAAAGTTTTTACTAACAGAGTCGTAGGCTATCCCATTAAGCACATCAGTTCTATTGGGGATATAATCCGATTGCTCCATCAATCCATTAAAAGTAATCATGCCTTCAACAATACCAGTTTCGGGATTTATTTTAACGATGTTATTGCTTTGATAAACATTGGCATACACATACCCATTCACATACTCCAATTCGTTTAAATATTCAACAGGCCCGTGATTGTCCTTAACAGCAATCGTGTTTTTTACTTTAAACGTATTTGGGTCTACAAAATATAAATTTGCCGTTCCATCGCTTATGATTAAACTAGCCGTATCATGTGTAATACCCCATCCTTCAAATGGCCATTTTATTGTATTGATTGGCTTCTCTATTTGTTGTACATCATAGACATAAACAATATTATTTTCCCAAGTAAGTTGATATATTTTGTTTTTAAAGATGGTAATGCCTTCACCAAATAACTCCGAAGTTCCCATCATGTGTTTCTTTTCTACCTTGCCAGATTTGGTGTCTGTTATACGAATTGAAGAATTTTCATAATCACCCGTACTTTCATATAGTTTTCCATTATGTATTTCTAAGCCTTGTGTATAAGCAGAAGTGTCGTGCAAATATTGATTGATGACTTGGTAAGTAATTGTTTTGGGCTCATTAATGCCAACATGTGGTGTTTCAATTGATGCGTCATGATCTGGTGTTTCATCTCCATTACAAGACGATACGATAGAAAGGATAATAAATAGGTAAAATAATCTCATTTTTTAGTAATGCTTTTATGTAATTATCGAAATGTATTTTTTTGAAAAACAAATGTAAGTGTAGTTTTTTATCCAATTTTAAAAATACTTTGATAAATCCTTGCATTTTTGATTTTAACGAATTACTTTTATGTCATCCTCTGAGATAATATTTACTTTTTTTACAAATTTTAAATGTTACTCACACTCCAATCATCTTTTTTGAGCCAGATTGTAAAATAAATTCAAATCCTTCCCTAAAGCCGATTTCCGTATCGTATTGAAAAATGATTTACTATCAATCATTTTACAATAATCATCCATGAGATTTATATTTTTATTTACTTTTTTAGTAACAACAGTTTTTGCTTTTGCTCAAAGAAATTGTGGTTCAACTTTATACAATTCGCGTTTTGCAAATGAAATGGTTACACAACAAAACAATTCTACATCTAGTAGAGATACCATTGTGGATGAGATTTTGACCATTCCAGTTGTTGTTCACGTTTTATACAACAACAATGCTCAAAATATCAGTGATGCTCAAATCCGCTCTCAAATTGATGTACTCAATGAGGATTTTAGAGGAATGAACGCAGATGGGTCTAACACACCAGATGCGTTTAAGGCCCATGCTGCAGATGCTAAAATCATGTTTTGCCTAGCTCAAATTAATCCTGAAGGGTATGCTGCAAAAGGAATTGTTAGAAAATACACATCAACAACAACATTTGAAGTAAATGATGCCATGAAATTTAATGCAGCCGGGGGTGACAATGCGTGGAACCCTAAAAAGTACTTAAACATTTGGGTATGCAATATGGGTAGTAACGCTATTGGATATGCGTCGCAACCTGGTGCACAAATAGACAGAGACGGCGTAGTTATTCAATACAATGCATTTGGCAGAATCGGAAGCCTAATGTCAAACTTCAATAAAGGCAGAACAGCAACGCATGAAGTGGCCCATTGGTTGGGTTTGCGACATATATGGGGCGATAATGAATGTGGAAATGATGGCATTAATGATACGCCTCAACAATCTTTTTACAACAACAATTGCCCTAGCTTTCCTTCTGTAAGTAGTTGCTCTGTTGATGCAAATGGTGATATGTTTATGAACTTCATGGACTACACTAATGACGCTTGCATGAATATGTTTACACACGGACAAAAAACAAAAATGCGTGGTCAGTTTGCCATCAATGGACCAAGAAATTCTTTTATGAATTCATTTGCTTGTGATAGCTCAATGGCAACTGCGGCTCCATTGCCAGATGATACAAGCGTTACAGTAAAAACAATTGCTCCAAGTTTTAATATTTATCCCAATCCTGCCAATAATGAAATGAATGTAGTAGGATTAAATGGATTTGATTTAAAAGGACAATTATTAAAAGTATACAGTGCTTCAGGGATTTTACAATTTACAAAATCAAACCTAAGCTCATCTGAAAAAATAAACATTAGTCACTTAAATTCAGGTGTTTATTTTGTAGCGATAATATCTGGAAAAGATAGAAAAATTGTTAAGTTAATTAAGCAATAGTTTTTAAAAGCCGACATAGATTTTTTTTATCACAACACTAACATTCTCCAACCTAACTTCGCTGAAAATTATTCAGATGCAAAAGTTATTCCTTCTACTGTTTCTTTCTATTTATATAAATGTTGTAAATGCCCAAAAAATAAAGATTGGTAAAGCCACAAAAGAAATTCAGTCGGTAGTTAAAAAAACAACCGAAACCATTTCAAACGGAAAACAACCTAATTTAGATGAGGTAATAAAAGGACTTAAGGAAGCGCTTTCCATTGGTGCAGATAGTAGTGTAAAAAAATTAAGTACTGCTGATGGCTTTTTTAAAAATACGGCGATTAAAATTTTGATGCCGCCTGAAGCCGTTAAAGTAGAATCTTCGCTTCGAAAAGTTGGCGCAGGGAAATTAGTTGATGATGCCATTGTAGTGATGAATCGCGCTGCCGAATCAGCAACTTCCGATGTTAAAGATATTTTCTTAGATGCTATTAAAAACATGACCATAAACGATGGTATGAATATATTAAAGGGCGACAGCATTGCAGCAACTCGCTTTCTGAAATCATCAACCACCGCTCAACTCACTCAAAAAATTCGCCCTGTTGTAGAAATTGCACTCAAAAAAGTAAATGCAACTAAATATTGGGGAGATGTATTTAATGAATACAATCGCTTTGCGATAAAAAAAATAAACCCTGATCTTACCAGCTTTGTTACAGAAAAAACCATTGATGGATTATTCTTTTCAATCGGAGAAGAAGAACAAAAAATCAGAAAAGACCCAGCTGCTCAAGTGACTGAATTACTTAAAAAAGTATTTGGAAAATAGTGTTGTAAAAAACGATTGAATCTGTTTTTGCCAAAAGTAAATCCTTGCACAGATTATTCTTCGTTTTTAAACTGGCTATATTTTCTCCATTTTTCAATCAATTCCTGCATATCATTTGGTAGTTCGCTATCAAAAACAATCTGTTCTTGTGTTCCAGGATGAATGAATCCAAGTTCTTTTGCATGTAAGGCTTGTCTGTTGCAGATTTTAAAACAATTGTCTACAAATTGTTTGTATTTCGTGTAAACGGTTCCTTTTACAATTCTGTCGCCGCCGTAAAAATCATCGTTGAACAATGGATGACCAATGTATTGCATGTGCACCCTAATTTGATGCGTCCTTCCAGTTTCAAGCCTGCATTCCACCAAGGTAACGTAGTTGAATCGTTCAAGCACTTTGTAATGGGTAATCGCTTCCTTTCCATAATCGCCTTCAGGATAAGCGGTAAACAATTTTCTAAAACGTTGATGCCTGCCCACATGTGCCACAATCGTACCTGCATCTTCATCAAAATTTCCCCAAACCAATGCCACATATCTTCTATGAACCGTGTGGTTGAAAAATTGTTTGGCTAGATCGCTCATCGATTTCGATGTTTTGGCCATCACCATTAAACCACTTGTATTTTTATCTATTCTATGCACCAAACCATAACGAGGCAATGTTTTGTCATTTAAATCGGGCTGTTGTTTTTGCATATGAAACAAAGCTGCATTTAATAAAGTTTGGTCGGGATTTCCACTTCCAGGATGCGCCACCATGCCAACGGCTTTATTTAGAATGAATAAATCTTCATCTTCATATACAATATCCAAAGGAATATCCTGTGGTTCAATTTCGGAAGATTCTTGACTTTCAGTGTCATATACAACAACCTTGTCGCCTCCCTTTACTTTGTAATTGTTTTTTACGGGTTTGTCATTTACCAGAACATGCTCGTTTTCAATAGATTGTTGGATTTTATTTCTTGTTGCGCCTTCAATCCTTGCCATTAAAAATTTATCAATACGAAGAGGTTCCTGACCTTTGTCAATTATTATCGAATGTTGTTCGTAAAGCTCTTCCGATTCTTGAAATAATATTTCTGATGCGTCACTCATTATGTTGTTGGGTAGTTTAAAATGTACTCAAAATTATGATTACAAAATTCTAACTTTCAAATTGAATTAATAATAAAAAATTATGGAATAACATCTTATCTTTGCACACTTTTTAAATTTTATGATAACTGTAAATAATATAACCCTTGCGTATGGCAAGCGGATCTTGTTCGATGAGGTAAATATAAATTTTACCAAAGGAAATTGCTACGGTATAATCGGAGCAAATGGTGCGGGTAAATCCACCTTTATGAAAATCGTAAGTGGTGAGATTGAACCCAATAAAGGAACCGTTGACATTTCTCCAGGCGAACGTATGGCTGTGTTGAACCAAAACCAGTTTGCATTTGATGACTACACGGTATTGAATACGGTACTTATGGGACATAGCAAATTGTGGAAAATCATGCACGAGCGCGATGCTATATATTCAAAAGAGGATTTTAGTGAAGCGGATGGCATGCGTGCTGGTGAATTGGAAAACGAATTCGGCGAAATGGGTGGATACACTGCTGAAAGCGATGCCGCTACTTTATTAAGCGAATTGGGTGTTGATGATTCACTTCATTTTCAACACATGAAAGATATAAGCGCAAACCTGAAAGTAAGGGTTTTGCTTGCTCAAGCATTGTTTGGTAATCCAGATATTTTATTGCTCGATGAGCCTACTAATAACCTCGATGTGGAAACTATTGCTTGGCTAGAAAACTTTTTGGCCGATTATCAAAATATTGTTTTGGTGGTAAGCCATGATCGACATTTCTTGGATTCAGTTTGTACACACGTAGCCGATGTAGATAGAAGTAAAATAAAGGTGTACACAGGAAATTATTCATTCTGGTATGAAAGTTCGCAATTGGCTGCGCGTCAACAAACAGATAAGAATAAAAAAATGGAGGATAAAAGAAAGGATTTACTCGACTTTATCGCCCGTTTCAGTGCCAATGCATCTAAAAGTAAACAAGCCACGAGTCGTAAAAAAGCATTGGAAAAATTGGTTATTGAAGATATTCAACCATCAAACAGAAAGTATCCGGGTATTATTTTTAAACAGGAACGTGAAGTAGGAAATGAGATCTTAAAAGTGGAAAACTTATCAAAATTGATAGATGGAAAGCCACTATTTTCAAAACTTAATTTCGATATTCAAAAAAATCAAAAAATCGCATTTTTAAGTCGTGACCCTTTGGCACTAACTACTTTTTTTGAAGTAATAAATGGTAAGGTTTCAGCTGATACAGGATTATTTGAATGGGGAACAACGATTACTCCAGCATATTTACCCAACGATAATAAAGAATTCTTTGAAGGCAACAGCGACAACCTAATGGATTGGTTGCGTCAATATGTACCGCCAATGGTTAAAGATGTAGATGAAGATTTCTTAAGAGGGTTTTTAGGTAAAATGTTGTTTAGTGGCGATGAAATCATGAAGAAAACCAGCGTATTGAGCGGGGGAGAAAAGGTTCGTTGTATGCTAAGTAAAATGATGTTGCAAAATCCAAACGTATTGATTTTAGATGAACCCACCAACCATTTGGATTTGGAAAGCATTATTGCATACAATGATAGCATGACAACTTTTCCTGGTGTAGTATTGCTTACAACCCATGATCATCAGTTTATGCAATCTGTGGCAAATCGTATCATTGAAATTACGCCAAATGGCATGATTGATAAATTAATGACTTACGATGAGTATTTGGCAGATGATAGGGTAAAAGCGCAAAGATTAGAATTGTATGGAAGCTAATCCTAACTGTAAAGTTTGAATGATTGGCTAATTGTAAAACCATAATTAAAGAAAAAAATAATGAAACTTAAAAATATTATATTTTATATCGCATTGGTTTTCATTTCTTTAAAAGGGTTTTCTCAACGAAAATATTACAGTGAAGCGCGTTATCAAAATGCAATTGGCATTAAGTTTTTTCCAGGTTCAATTTCAATAAAACATACTTTGTTTTCAAAGAATAAATTCGAAGGATTAATTTATAATTGGAAAGGAGTAAGGGCAGTGGCTTTATATGAATTTGAAAATCGAATTGAAGGAGTGGATGGACTATGTTGGTATTTTGGGCCAGGCGCACATATTCAGTTTAATGAGGGTACAAAAATTTATGCAGGAAGTTATTATCTAGGGTTTGATGGCGTTATTGGCATCGATTGGAAAATAAGAAATGCACCAATTAATATCTCACTGGATTGGCAACCTTCTTTAGATTTTGACCAAAAAGAAAATCTCAAAACTGGTTTTGGTGGAATTGGACTTCGATATGTAATTAATTAATGTAGAATTGATTCAATTGAAAAACTCAATAGAATTCTTGTTTAATTTGTAACAAAATTTAAAAATTGCCATTTAGGTAATAAAATATAGGGTATTACAAGTGACGAAACTACATAAGCCAATATCAACGCATGAAAAATAAGATCAATTACTTACTTGACTTTTTTTATCCGATATTCAAGCGGTTTATGCCCATTGAAACTTACCGATATGCAACTTGTGGTGGAATAAATACAATGTCGGGGTTGTTCGTTTGGTATTTGTGTTATCATTTTGTTTTTAGTAGAATGGTCGTGAATCTCATTTTTTATTCTTTCGAACCCTATACACTTGCTCTATTGGTGTCCAGTACGTATTCTTTTACACTTGGATTTTTACTCAATAAATATGTAGTATTTACAGCGTCTAATTTAAAAGGTCGCATTCAGTTATTTCGATATTTTTTGTCCTTTGCATTTAACCTTATACTTAATTATTTCTTACTCAAGTTGTTTGTAGAGAAATTCGTTTGGGATGCGTTTTTAAGTCAGCTTTTAACTACAATTGTTGTAATTGCGGTTAGTTATTTTAGCCAAAAACATTTTACTTTTAAAATTAAATAGCCGATATAACTTATTGACATTTAATAAATCGATTATTTTTATTTGTAAAAAAGTTAAGGGAAATTATAAATCTAAATTTTAAATATCGTTTTAAGGCGAATAAACTATCCTTAAGGTTCCATTACTTCATTTTGTAATTGCTTCATGGGTGATTTTGGAAATAATACCTGATATAATCTTCTGGAATTTGGCTTGTTATGCCAAACAATACTTTATTAATTGTCGTGTTGTTCTATTTTGTCAGTATTTTTTATATTTTGCTTTTCCTCATTTGTACTACAAAGGGATCATATTTTTATTTATTTTTTATTTCAATAAAAATTTGTAAATATTTAATAATCATTTATTAATACGTAAAATATTATTATTAATTTATAAAAATAGTTTTGTCAATTTTGAATTTAATAACTGACATTTTTTCATTGAAACTTCGTTGGCATAATGATTGAAAGTGTTCCCGTGAACAATTAAAATTAAAAAATTATGGGAAAGATAATTGGGATCGACTTAGGAACAACAAACAGTTGCGTGTCGGTTATGGAAGGTAACGAACCAGTAGTTATTGCCAACGATGAAGGAAGAAGAACAACACCTTCGGTTGTGGCATTTTTAAAAAGTGGCGAACGTAAGGTAGGAGATCCTGCAAAAAGACAAGCCATCACTAATCCTCAAAACACCATTTCTAGCGTTAAGCGTTTTATGGGGCGTCAGTTTAATGAGGTTTCAGAAGAAAGTTCACATTGGAGTTATAAAGTAGTTAAAGGTGATAACAACACCGTTCGTATTGATATAGATGGTAGAATGTACACACCTCAGGAAATCAGTGCAATGGTTTTGCAAAAAATGAAAAAAACCGCAGAAGATTATTTAGGTCAGGAAGTAACCGAAGCTGTTATTACAGTTCCTGCTTATTTTAATGATGCTCAACGTCAGGCTACTAAAGAGGCTGGAGAAATTGCAGGTTTAACTGTAAAAAGAATTGTTAATGAACCAACAGCAGCAGCTCTGGCTTATGGTTTAGATAAGAAAGGTAAAGATCAAAATATTGCGGTTTTTGATTTAGGTGGTGGAACTTTCGATATTTCTGTCCTTGAATTGGGTGGTGGTGTTTTTGAAGTGAAATCAACAAATGGCGATACGCATCTTGGTGGTGATGATTTTGATAAAGTTATTATGGATTGGTTGGCTGACGAGTTCAAAGCGGAAGAAGCAATTGATTTACGTAAAGATCCAATGGCATTACAACGTTTAAAAGAAGCTTCTGAAAAAGCAAAAGTCGAATTGTCTTCATCTACAGAAACGGAAATCAACTTGCCTTATGTCACTGCAGTTGATGGCGTTCCTAAGCATCTTGTGAAAAAATTAACCCGTGCTAAATTTGAATCTTTAGCGGATGATTTATTTACCCGTTGTTTACGTCCTTGCGAAATTGCATTGAAAGATGCCAATATGAGCACTTCTCAAATTGATGAAATTATCTTGGTGGGCGGAAGTAGCCGTATTCCTAAAGTACAAGAAATTGTAGAAAAATTCTTTGGAAAAAAGCCAAATAAAGGCGTTAATCCTGATGAAGTGGTTGCAATTGGTGCAGCTATTCAAGGTGGCGTTTTAACTGGTGAAATTAAAGATGTATTGCTTTTAGACGTTACGCCTTTAAGTTTAGGCATCGAAACCATGGGCGGAGTAATGACAAGATTAATTGACAGCAATACGACTATCCCTACAAAAAAGTCTGAAACATTTAGTACAGCAAGCGATAACCAACCTGGCGTTCAAATACACGTTTTGCAAGGAGAGCGTCCAATGGCAAACCAAAATAAAAGTTTAGGAATGTTCAATTTAGATGGAATTCCTCCAGCTCCACGTGGCGTTCCTCAAGTTGAAGTTACTTTTGACATTGATGCAAATGGTATTTTACACGTTAGCGCAAAAGATAAAGGAACAGGTAAAGAACAAAAAATTCGTATCGAAGCAGGATCTGGTTTAACCCCTGAAGAAATCGAAAAAATGAAAAATGAAGCTAAAGCAAATGAGGAAACAGATAAAGTAGAAAGAGAAAAAGTAGATAAAATAAATCAAGCTGACAGCTTAATTTTTCAATCTGAAAAACAATTGAAAGAATACGGGGATAAAATTTCTGCGGATAAAAAAGCACCTATCGAAGCAGCTCTTGAAAAGTTGAAAGAAGCACATAAATCTCAAGATTTAAATGCAATTGATGCAGCAACCACAGAATTAAATACCGTTTGGACTGCAGCTAGCGAAGAGATGTATAAAGCAACTCAAGAAGCAGGGCCTCAAGCAGATGGAGCTGAAGGGCAGTCTACCCAATCCAACAACAATGGATCCGAAAATGTAACGGATGCAGAGTTTGAGGAAGTAAAATAGTCATTTTGTTACTTTGTGAATATAGGCCGTGGTATTTTTATATCACGGCTTTTTTTTGGGGACACGAAGACCCAAAGGCACGAAGTATTGAATCACTAAGTCACGAAGACGCCAAGGCACGAAGTATTGAAACACTAAGGCACGAAGACGCAAAGGCACGAAGTATTGAATCACTAAGGCACGAAGACGCCAAGGCATCAAGTTTTTTTAAGCAAAAAGCTAATAAATGGAAAATGCTCCCAACCTATTGAACCTCTTGAACTTCCCAAACCTCTCAAACCTCTCAAACCTCTCAAACCTCTCAAACCTCTCAAACCTCCCAAACTTCCCAAACCTCTCAAACCTCTCAAACCTCAAAAACCTTTGCTTACATTTGCCTAAAATAAAAACATCATGCAAAAAATAAAATCAATTACCATATTCATTTTAATGTTGGTTGCATTTGGGATAACCGCAACAGCTCAAAAAAAATCAAACATTAAAACAGAATCGTTAAGCTACACTATCGGCGATGAAAAGTTTTTGAGTTACGCGGCTTACAATGATAAATCTGTTGAAAAGCGTCCTGTTGTTTTGGTGGTTCACGAATGGTGGGGAATGAATGATTATGTGAAACGTCGTACGCGTCAGCTTGCCGAATTGGGATATCTTGCCATAGCTGTTGATTTATATGGAGAAGGAAAAATAGCAAACAATGTGGAAGATGCGGTAGGGTTTTCTACGCCGTTTTATAAAGACCCAACATTAGCAAAATCTCATTTTGATGCTGCACTTGATCAAATCAAATTGAATAAACTTGCGGATACCAACAATATTGCTGCAATTGGATATTGTTTTGGTGGAAGTATGGTTTTAAATTTTGCTAAAATGGGTGAAAATTTTAAAGGAGTGGTTAGTTTTCATGGCGGACTATCGGGAGTGCCTCCAGTTGACGGTTTATTGAAATCAGAAATACTTGTTTGCCATGGAGGTGATGATAAATTTGTAAGTGCTGATGAAGTGGCGAATTTTAAAAAAGAATTAGACGGGGTTAATGCCGTTTATTTATTTAAAGAATACCCTAACGCTACACATGCTTTTTCAAATCCTGATGCGACCGAAATGGGTAAGAAATTTAAAATGCCTATCGCATATAACGAACCTGCTGACATGGCTTCTTGGAATGAAATGAAAACTTTTTTGAAAAGGATTTTTAAATAATCTTTAATGAGGTTGAGTCTGCAAAAACTGGGTTTATTTTTTGTTTGTGTATTGTTTGGATTTATTGCCAATGCTCAGCAAACTCATATAAACATTGAGATTCCTACTCACCAAGCAAATGAAATATTAATTTCTCATGTTGGGTACACTTTATCGTATAATGAAAAATACGAGCAAGCCAATTGGGTAGCGTATGAATTAACAAGCGCCGAAACAAATAGCATTTATAATAGAACCAATCAGTTTTTGGTAGATTCTAAAATCAGCACGGGTTCTGCAAATAATTCAGATTATGCAGGAAGTGGATACGATAGGGGACATCTCGCTCCGGCTGGAGATATGGGCTGGTCGGCACAAAGTATGATTGAATCTTTTTATTACAGCAATATGTCGCCACAGATGCCTTCCTTCAATCGTGGTATTTGGAAAAATGCTGAATCTTTTACCAGAGAAGCGGCAATTGCAAATCATGTAGTTTATGTTGTAACTGGTCCAATTTTCAAATCAAATATGACAACCATTGGGCCCAATAAAGTAGCTGTTCCTCAATCGTATTTTAAAATTATTTTAGATTATTTCGAGCCTGAATTGAAAGCTATTGCATTCATTATCCCCAATGCGGCTTCACAACTTCCCTTGCAAAATTTCGCAGTAACCATAAATGATGTAGAACAATTAACAGGATTGGATTTTTTCCCTTTATTGCCAGACCAAGAAGAATCATTATTGGAAAGTAAATTTGACATTAATTTGTGGCGTTGGCAAAACTATAGCCATTCAAAAAAAACAGTTACCTCAAAAAGTAAATCTTCATCTGCTTCGGTTCAATGTACTGGAACGACAAAAAAAGGGGCACGTTGCAAAAGAATGACCAAGGACGCAAGTGGAAAATGTGCTCAACATCAAAACTAAATCAACTCAATAACTTCACAATTTTTCATCTCTTTTCCATCAATTACAAAACGTATAAGGGTTTTTGTTTTATGCCATCCTTGTTTGCCCGCAGCTCCTGGATTCATGTGTAAGCAATTTGTTTTTTCGTCGTACATCACTTTTAAAATGTGTGAATGTCCACTGATGAAAAGTTGAATGTTATTTTTTACTATCAAATCTTTTACACTTGGTGCATATCGTCCAGGATATCCACCAATATGTTTCATAAATACATTTACACCCTCGCATGTAAAAAATAAATTTTCAGGAAAATAAGCCCTAATATCTTGTCCATCAATATTTCCATAAACCCCACGAATAATAGCTTTATTGTTAACCGCTTCAAGTTTTGATTTCAATTGATTTACCCATTCTATACTGCCGAAATCTCCGGCATGCCATATTTCATCGCAAGATTTGAAATGCGTTATGACTTGTTCGTCTAAGAATCCATGTGTATCAGAAATTAATCCAATTTTTTTCAATGTTGATTGTATTTTATGCGTTTAATCCATTAATTTTAATGAAGATAAATAGTAATCGTTAATTTAAAATAGGTTTGTAAATTGTTATTCCACAGAAACTTTTTATACTTCATTGATAAGCGCATTTGGAAATACTATTTCCTCATGTTGGCATTAAATCTGCAATCCAAAGTATAGAAAATTGTACTAAAAAATTTACTTTCAATTTTTCATTTTTACTTTTCACTTTAATTTTTTTTAATGCCACATTATAAATCATTGGGGAAAATCCCACACAAAAGACATACACAATTTAGAAA
>VFKL01000148.1 GCA_009885535.1 Chitinophagaceae bacterium
ATATATTTAAAAGTAAAGAAAAATTGTCTTTTAAATTATTTGTTTGAAAATTATTGATGTATTTAATTTCTATTCCTGCACTTTTGCAGTTAAATTCTAACGCGATGGAAATCAAATGGGGCAATGTGTTTCTATTTATATTCTTGTCCTTTATTTGGGGGAGTAGTTTTATTTTGATGAAAGCAGGTTTGTTGGGGTTAAATGCTTTTCAAGTGGCTTCTGTAAGAATCATTGCTTCTGGTGTGGTACTTCTGCCCATGCTGTATAAAAGTTTTAAAATAATTCCATTCAATAAAATCCCAATCGTTTTTCTCTCAGGCACTCTAGGTAGTTTGTTGCCCGCTTATTTGTTTTGTATTGCCGAAACAGGCATTGATAGCTCACTAGCTGGCATGCTCAACGCGCTTACACCAATTTTTGTAATTATTACAGGGGCTCTATTTTTTAAAAATACCACATCTTGGCAAAAAATTATCGGCGTTTTAATTGCCTTTTCAGGTTGCATCTCCTTGTTTTTAAGTCAGTCCAATTTATCATTAGGCTCTAATTTGTGGTATTTGATATTTATAATTATAGCAACTGTTATGTACGGCTTCAATGTAAATCTGGTACAAAAACACTTAAAAGGTATTCCTTCGTTACAGATTGTTTCCATGGCATTGGCTTTAAACGCAATACCCGCTTTAATTGTATTGTTTTATTCAGGTTTTTTTAAACTTGATTTTCAGCAAAATCAGGTGCTTTATTCTATTGGATTTTCCTGCTTGCTTGGTGCTGTAGGTACTTCTTTAGCTAACATTTTATTTTATATTTTAATAAAAAAAGCTGGTGCAATATTTTCTTCTATGGTTACCTATGGAATTCCATTTGTTGCCATTACTTGGGGGTACATTTTTGGAGAATCTGTTGGATTGATGAAAATGGCAAGTCTTTTAATTATTTTATTGGGTGTTTATTGGGCAAATCGAAATCCTACTGCATTGAAACATTAGTTTTTAATTTATTACCATTAAAAAAATACAATTTCGATTTTTCAATACAAATTTCAACCCTTACCTTTGCGCCCAATAAAATATATCAAATTTTAAATTAAGTATATGGTTAATACAGGCAAAGTAAAATCAGTAATCGGAGCGGTAGTAGACGTTCAATTCGACAAAGGTTCAAAATTACCTGAAATTATGAATGCGCTTGAATTGAAGCGTGATAACGGTGATACATTGGTGTTGGAAGTTCAACAACATCTTGGTGAAGACAGTGTTAGAACAATCGCAATGGATGGTACCGAAGGTTTGGTTAGAGGTACCGTTGTTGTTGATTCTGGCAAACCAATCACTATGCCAATTGGTGAAGGCATTAAAGGTAGATTGTTTAATGTAACAGGTGATGCGATTGATGGTTTACCACAAGTTAGCAAAGAAGGCGGTCGTGCTATTCACGCTAAACCACCATTATTTGAAAATCTAAGTACAGCTTCTGAAATTTTATATACAGGTATCAAAGTAATCGATTTGATCGAGCCTTATGCAAAAGGAGGAAAAATTGGTTTGTTTGGTGGTGCCGGTGTAGGAAAAACAGTATTGATTCAAGAATTGATCAACAATATCGCAAAAGCTTATAATGGTTTGTCTGTATTTGCGGGTGTTGGTGAAAGAACCCGTGAAGGAAATGATTTAATGAGAGAAATGATTGAAGCAGGCATCATGAATTATGGAGATGCATTTATTCATAGCATGGAAGAAGGCGGATGGGATTTAAGTTCTGTAAACATGGAAGGACTTAAAGATTCAAAAGCTACCTTTGTATTTGGACAAATGAACGAGCCACCAGGAGCAAGAGCTAGAGTAGCATTGAGTGGTTTGACTATTGCAGAATATTTCCGTGATGGAGAAGGAGATGGACAAGGAAAAGACATTTTATTTTTCGTAGATAATATCTTCCGTTTTACACAAGCAGGTTCTGAGGTTTCGGCTTTATTGGGACGTATGCCAAGTGCGGTGGGTTACCAGCCAACATTGGCAACAGAGATGGGATTGATGCAAGAGCGTATTACATCTACAAAAAATGGTTCTATTACTTCGGTTCAAGCGGTTTATGTACCTGCGGATGATTTAACAGATCCAGCGCCAGCAACAACTTTCGCGCATTTGGATGCTACTACCGTATTGAGTCGTAAAATTGCCGATTTAGGTATTTATCCTGCAGTTGATCCATTGGATTCTACTTCAAGAATTTTAACCCCACAAATAGTAGGTGATTTACATTACAACACAGCAAACAGGGTTAAATTAATTTTACAACGCTATAAAGAATTACAAGATATCATCGCCATCCTTGGTTTGGATGAATTGAGCGACGAAGATAAATTAGTAGTATCAAGAGCACGTAAAGTACAACGTTTCTTAAGTCAACCTTTCTTTGTGGCAGAACAGTTTACAGGTTTGAAAGGGGTATTGGTTCCAATTGAAGATACCATCAGAGGATTTAACTCAATTATGGATGGAGAGGTTGATGGGTATCCAGAAGCAGCCTTCAACCTAGTAGGAACTTTAGAAGATGCGATTGAAAAAGGTAAAAAAATGATGGAAGCAGCTAAAGCGTAATAGAGGTTTAAAACGTTTTGGAGGTTTGAGAGGTTTATGAGGTTTGAGAAGTTTAAAACCTATTGAACACATTGAACGTATTGAACCTTTACTAAAATTCAAAAGAATAAAATGAAACTAGAAATATTAACACCAGA
This sequence comes from Chitinophagaceae bacterium, assembly GCA_009885535.1. GTDB lineage: Bacteria > Bacteroidota > Bacteroidia > Chitinophagales > Chitinophagaceae > Ferruginibacter. The sequence continues at coordinate 2,741 of VFKL01000148.1, forward strand.
GAAAAAAATATACAGCGCAGATGTATATGGCGTTCAACTTCCAGGGATTAATGGATTGTTTGAAGTGTTGGATAAGCATGCTCCGTTGGTGAGTGCACTCAAAAGCGGTACACTTAAAATTCTAACCGACAAAACAAATACTGTTAGCTATAATATCCAAAGTGGATTTGTAGAGGTGTTAAATAATAATGCAACGGTATTGATTGAAGGTGCAGTTGAAAAATAATTTTTAAAGTTTTTACCTAGTCAAATAATTTATCCCTCGTTTAATCACGGGGGATTTTTTTGACATGAAGGAGTTGAAACACAAAGGCACAAAGACTCGGAGACACGAAGTAAAACGTTATTTTAAAACAAAGATGCATAAACGGAAAATGCTTCCAACCTCTTGAACTCATTGAACAAATTGAACCTCTTGAACGTCTTCGTAAGGGTTGAAGATTTTCAATCCCTACAACCTCCCAAACCTCTTCCCCACTTTGATGATTGGTGAAAACACCAACATCGGCAGACGAAACTCCCCAACCTCTTGAACGTCTCAAACCTCTCAAACCTCTCAAACCTCTCAAACCTCCCAAACCTCCCAAACCTCCCAAACCTTTATTTACTTATTTTTGCGTTACTTTACAACGATTTTAAAGGAACTAATTACGATGAACAAAATCATTATTACAATTGATGGATGGTCTTCTTGTGGAAAAAGTACTTTGGCAAAACAACTTGCCAAAAAGTTGGGTTATGTATATATAGATAGCGGTGCAATGTATAGAGCAATTACTCTGTATTTCCTTAGAAATCATATAGATTGGTCAAATGAAAACGATGTATTAAATGCCTTAAATTGTATTCGCTTGCATTTTGAGTATAATCCTGAATCTCAATTGGCTGAGATGTTTCTCAATAACGAAAATGTAGAATATGTAATTAGAGATATGGTTGTGGCTGAAAAAGTTAGTGAGGTTGCGGCTATTGCTTCCGTAAGAACTTTTGCTGTTCAACAACAAAAATGTATGGGCGAAAAAAATGGCATTGTAATGGACGGAAGAGATATAGGTACTACCGTTTTTCCCAATGCAGAGCTTAAGATTTTTATGACTGCAGACATGTTAATACGGGTCCAAAGAAGATTTTTAGAAATGCAAATAAAAAATCCCAATATCACATTTAAAGAAGTACAATCAAATTTGCAAATGCGTGATTTAATCGATTCTACAAGAGAAGTTAGTCCACTTAAAATGGCTACAGATGCAATACTTTTAGACAATTCTTCAATAACAATGGAACAGCAACTTGAATTTACATTGCAATTAATTCAAGAAAAATTACAGTGATTGTAAATAAGTTTTTACTTCATCATCCGGCATAAAATATCCTGCTATTTTTTCAATTGTTTTTTCAACCAAAGCATCAGGACAACTCGCTCCGCTCGTCATCAATATTCTAATGGGCTGTTTATTTGGCAAATAATCTGTCGTATTTAATTCGATTTTTTTATGGAAATTAAAATGCTCAATGGTTTCTTTAGATATTATCCTATCCGGATGGTCGATATAATAAGTGGGAAGTTTCTCTTCACACAATTCTACCAAATGTGATGTATTGCTGCTATTGTAACCGCCCACTACAATAGCTAAATCCGCTTCTTGTTGCAATAAACCATAAACTGCTGATTGGTTGTCATTGGTTGCATAACAAAGGGTGTCTCTTGTTTCAGCAAATCTTTCCTGCACATTTGAATCATTCAGTCCGAACTTTTCAATCATTGTGGTTTTTAAAAAATCGGCGATGGCTTGTGTATCGCTTGCCAACATGGTGGTTTGATTTACTACACCAATTTTAGATAAATGCTTTTCAGCATCAAATCCTTCAGAATACCTACCTGCAAAAACTGTATAGAAATTTTCAATTGGCTCATTACCCAAAATGAAATTTGACAAAATTTCTGCTTCTTTCATATCGTTCAACACCAAGCTGGGTGAGTTTTTAGCAGCATGTGAAAATGTAGCACGCGTTTCTTCATGTGTAGGCTTTCCATGAATAATTACACTGTAATCTTTATTGGCAATCTGCTCGCTTCTATTCCAAACTTTTTCTACAAAAGGACAAGTAGTATTGTATTTTTCTATTGAAATGCCTAATGTGGTTAGTTTTGATTCTATTTCAAGGGTGGTTCCAAATGCAGGAATAATGACAACATCATCTTTAGTAAGTGTTTCAAATGGTATGATGGAATTGCCTGAAGTATCTTGTAAAAAAAGAACCCCTAAGTTTTGTAAATCTTTATTTACCGATGGATTATGTATCATCTCGCTCAGCAAAAAAATACGTTTGCCCACATTTTCTTCAATTGTTTTAAAGGCAATTTCAATCGCATTTTCAACGCCATAACAAAATCCAAAATGACGCGCCAAATATATTTCTAGCGAACCAAAGTTGAGTAAAGTAGGTGTGAAATCTTTTTTCATTTTATCCTCAGCCTTTCTTTTTTCTTTAATAGAACTTATAAATTGGCTTCGGTATGTAAATGGAATTGTAAATTGCTTCATAATGATTTGATATGCGTTTCAAAGGTACAAACTTGATTGCAAGTTTTTGTCAATTTTTGGCCCAATCAAATCGTTTTTAAATCAATCACTTCATGATAAAAAATAGCTCATTATTACAATCGTTGGATAAAGCGACCATTTACGAAGTAAACATCCGTCAGTATACCAAGGAAGGGACAATAGAAGCATTTATGCAACATCTGCCTCGATTAAAAAAAATGGGTATTGATATCATTTGGTTGATGCCCGTGCATCCAATTGGATTAAATAATCGGAAGGGTAGTCTTGGTAGTTATTACAGCATCAGTGATTTTACAGAAATTAATCCTGAATTTGGAACAAGGCACGAATTCAAAAATTTGATAAATGAAATTCATGCACTTGGAATTAAAGTGATCATGGATTGGGTGGCCAATCATGCGGCATGGGACAATATTTGGACAATTAACAACCCTGATTTTTTTGCAAGAAATGAAGATGGAGAATTTTTATCTCCTTATGATTGGACAGATGTCATTCAAATCAATCATGAAAATGAGCAGGCGCATGATGCATTACGCGAAGCCATGTGTTATTGGGTAAAAGAATTTGATATAGATGGATTCAGGGCTGATTTGGCGCATTTAACCCCAGTGCATTTTTGGGTTAAAGCAAGATTGCTTACAGAATCGATTAAGCCCAATTTAATCTGGTTGGCAGAGTCAGATGATGTGCATTATGCTGCAGCGTTTGATATTTTTTTCTCTTGGAAATGGATGCATAAAACCGAACATTTTTTCAAAAATCATTTAAGTATTTCTGAACTGATAAATGTTTTGCATCAACAAAATTCGCCTTTTCCACCGCATGCTAAACAATTGTATTTTACCTCAAATCACGATGAAAATAGTTGGAACGGTACTGAGTTTGAAAAGTATGGCATTTATGCAAAAGCATTGGCCGTTTTTTCTTTCTTTTATTCGAATGGAGTTCCATTAATTTATTCAGGACAAGAAGTGGCAAATAATAAACGACTTCATTTTTTTGATAAAGATGAAATTGATTGGAATAGCGAAACAAATTTGTTGGATTTTTATCAACGATTAGCATTAGCCAGAAAACAAATAATGGTAAATGATCCACTTGAATATATTTCTTTTGAAGAAAAAATATTGGCATTCAAAAGAGGTGAAGATTCAGCATGTATTTATGTTTTTTTGAATCTAGACAATAAAACAGTTGATTTAAATTATCACTTGCCTCAAGGTGTTTATTATGATATTTTTGATGAAGCTCAATCTGAAATTAAATCGCAAATATCTGCTCAATTAAATCCTGGAGACTTTTTAGTTTTATTTTCTGCATAAAAAATCCCCATTTTTTCGAATGGGGATTTTTGAAGTTATTTATTTTCGTCTAAGTTTATGGGGTATTCATAAAGTCCATCATAACCGGGATAAAAACCACTAATGGTGATGTTACTTTCCTGTCCAATGACCTTTCTCATCTCGTCAAGATTTTTTATGTCTTTATCATTTATTTTCAGAATAACAAAACCGTCTTTCATTCTGGTTTGATCGTATATAGCGCCATTATTAATTTTCTTTACAATCACACCACCATCTATTCCATAATCTTTGGCTTTTTTAGCATCAAGATTGATGAAGTCCGCACCAAGTAAATCAACTTTGGAGTCTTTTTTCACTAAGTCGTAATTCCCTGCTTTGTTTTTTAGCTTAACCACCAAAGGAATTACTTTATTATCTCTAATAATGGTTACAGGTATTTTATCGCCTGGTTTGAATTTGCTAATTTGTTCTTGCAATTCTCCGCCACTTTTAATGTCTGCATTGTTTACTTTTTGAATTCGATCGCCTTTTTTTATACCTGCGGCAAATGCGCCACCATCTGGGGTTATATCAGTTGCAAATATGCCGTCATAAGCACTTTCAGGAATACCACTTTTTGCTTTTTGCTCATCAGTCATTTCAGCTGCATTGCCATATTGAATGCCTAAATATCCACGTTGAACTGTACCGAATTTAATGATGTCATCCACCACTTTTTTTGCAATGTTTACTGGTATCGCATAAGAATATCCTGAGTAATATCCTGTTGGGGAAGCAATCGCAGAATTTATCCCGATTAATTTCCCATCTGTATTGATTAATGCACCACCACTATTGCCCATATTTACCGCAGCATCAGTTTGTATAAAGGATTCAACTGCAGCGCCTGGATTTCCACTTTTATCTTTGTTTAATCCCAAGCTTCTTGCTTTTGCACTTACAATACCCGCTGTTACGGTGGTTTCTAAGTTTAATGGATAACCCAATGCTAAAACCCATTGTCCAATTTTTACTTCATCCGAATTGCCATATAATAAATAAGGCAATTGCTGTGCTTCTATTTTGATAACAGCTAAATCATATGCTGGGTCATTTCCAACTAATTTGGCTTTATATGTTTTTTTGTTGTTTAAGGTTACGGTAATTTCATCCGCATTTTCAATAACGTGGTTGTTGGTTACAATAAATCCATCTTCACTTATGATTACACCAGAGCCAGATGCTTTTTGTTCAGGAATAATATTCATTCTGCCACCGCCAAAAAACTGATCAAATAAATCATCACTAAAGAAATCGCTAAATGGACTTTGCTGCATTCTCGGTAAATTATTATTCACCTGCTTTGCATTAGTTTTGGTTTTGATGTGCACTACTGCTGGCAATGCAATCATTGAAGGTTGGGTAAAATCAATGGCCACTCCCGGAGCTGGAGTATTCCCGTTGCCAGTAAGTCTGTAATTGCTGGGTAATGTATTTGCAGATTGTCCTGCATACAACATACTGTTTTTTAAATAACTGTTGTAACCCCAAACTACACCTAAGGTAGTAAGGGCGCTAATTCCAACGGTTGCCAATACTTGTTTTAGATTCATATATTAAGGTTTAAATGTGAACATTGTTTTCTTTTAATCAAAAATAATACCTAGGGTGCAATATTAAAATATTCTGACAAAATGTATGAACATACATGTCATCTTTAACATTAAATTAGACGAAATGTTTTACAGCTGATTTAAAAATTCAATGGTATCAACATCATCAGCATAATCAAACAAACCTGGTATTTGTGATTTACCAAATGGTAAATGGTTTTTCCCAATGATACATTGTAGTTCATTTTCATTTGACATTTTGTCGATAGGATTTTCATGTATATCATAAAATTCATAAAACAAAACACTTATCGGTGCATGAACCAATTTACTTTCTAATAAGATGGTGCATTCATTTGTCATGTATGGAATGGAATTGATCAAACAAATAGACAATTGATAATCATAATTGTTTCTGAATTTGTGGTGATTGCCCAAGGAATTAAAATTATCGAATGCACGCAAAATAGGTACGAAATCATAGTTTTTTGGCACATAAATTTTAGACACATTACGACATCCCAATCCAAAATAAAGATGTACATCATTGGATAATTCTAAAAGTTCAGCTTCTGTTTCATTGCCATCAAGCACCGCAATGGATGTGCGATTCTTTCGAATAATATTTGGATATTTTCCAAAATAGGTTTCAAAATACCCTGCAGATTGATTGCTGCCAGTTGCGATATAAGCATCGCATTGTTTTAATTGATCCGCAACTGTAATTAATTCTTGTATTTCATCATCCCAACTAATCATTTTGTCAATGAAGTGCTTTAAAAGTACTTCGTCTTTACTGGAAAGTTTTATGGTTTGTTTATGCCCAGAAATAAATACCGATAAAAAATCATGAAATCCAACCAAAGGAATGTTTCCTGCCATTACAATTCCAATATTTTTTATTTGTTTTGGTTGGTTGGGAATCAAATAATGTGCGCACCAGTTTTCCAGCAATTCAGGTTTTAAAAAATGTTGAACGATATTGTTTTTTGCGATTTCAACAAATGAATCTGTAAACCATGGATTTTTGAAAAAAGCGTTTTCTTTAACGGATTCCCATTCTGGTGAATTTGCATCAAGATATTCACCTAATTTGATTAAAGTTGCAATTCGATTTTGTAATTTCATTTCGTTATTATTACTTTACATCAAAATTACGAATATGGCTATTAAAATAACAGACGAATGTATCAATTGTGGCGCATGTGAGCCCGAATGTCCCAACAATGCCATTTATGAAGGTGGCGTAGAATGGGCGATTTCAGATGGTACTTCTGTAAAAGGAAGTTTTACTTTAATGGATGGAATGGTTTTAGATGCAGATAAACGTGTGTCCCCAATCAGCAATGATACTTATTACATCACACCAAACAAGTGTACCGAATGTCAAGGGTTTCATGAAGAGCCACAGTGCGCTGCGGTTTGTCCTGTTGATTGTTGCGTTCCAGATGAAATGTATACAGAAACAGTTGATGCGCTAATGGCAAAAAAAGAAAAATTACATTTGTAATTATAAAGTATTTTTAAAAAAGCAGCTGACTTTATTTGTTCAGCTGCTTTTTTATTTGAAAATAATTTCGGTACATGTATAATTTAGTTTGCTTATTTGTAACTTTCAACAAATAATTTAAAAAAATGAATGGCAATATTCGGCTTATTGTTTTGATGACGGGCTGTTTTTTGTGTTCTTGCAAGGAACCAAAAACGGATAAAGCTTTATTGCATTCCAACTACAAACTTGAGTTATTGTCTACCGATCGCTCGTTTTCTGAATTAAGTGAAAAAGAAGGAATCAAGCTTGCCTATTTTGAATACATCGATAGCAATGGTGTTTTGCTCAGGCCTAATGAATTACCCATTGTGGGTGCTGAGGCCATAGATTATTTAGCCCAACAAAATGACCAGAATTATACACTAACTTGGGATCCACAACATGCTGAAGTTGGAACGTCTGGAGATCTAGGATTTACATATGGCGTATATATTCTAAAGCCCAAAGATTACGATACTTTATTTTACGGTAATTACACAAACATCTGGAAAAAACAAGCAGATGGAAAATGGAAACTTATTTTAAATTCAGGAAATGAAGGTTTAGGGAATTAATTAATCAAATGCCTTAAATCATTTTTTGTTTCTTTGCTCAAAATTTAATTAATGATGATGAAAAATATTGCTTTGGTTACTGGTGGATATTCTGGAGAATCTGTTATTTCATATAAAAGTGCAGCAACTATTTCCGACAATTTAGATCGAACAAAATGGAATGTTTTTTTGATTGATATTAATGTTGAAGGATGGTTTTATACAGATGATAGCAACAATAAAATATCAATAGATAAAAATGATTTTACCCTTCAAATTGGTGCGGAGAAAATTCAGTTTGATGCAGTTATGATTGGCTTGCATGGGACACCTGGCGAAGATGGAAAGCTTCAAGGGTATTTCGATTGTTTGAACATTCCGTATACTTCATGTGATGTAACATCTTCAGCCATTACATTCAATAAAAGATACACCGTAGCAGTGGCTGCATTTGCAGGAATCCCTGTTGCAAAATCAATACATTTGTTTAAACACACCTCATTTGTAATTGACGATTTGTTGAATGAACTTATATTGCCTGTTTTTGTAAAACCCAATAACGGAGGGAGCAGTTTGGGCATGAGTAAAGTAAATCAATCCGAGGATTTGAGCAATGCCATAACAAAAGCGTTTGGCGTTGATGACCAGGTTTTATTAGAAGAGTATATCAACGGTAGAGAGTTTACCATTGGCGTGTTTAAAACAAAAGGAGAGGTAATTACGTTGCCCATAACCGAAATAGTTTCACAGAATGAGTTTTTTGATTTCCAGGCGAAGTATGAAGGCGCGAGTGAAGAAATTACACCAGCGAAAATTACGGATGCTATGGCAACGAAAATTTGTATAGAAGCCAAAAAAGCATACCAAGTTTTCAATTGCAGCGGTGTAGTTCGAATTGATTTTATTTATAACGAAAATGCAGATAAGCCATTTTTACTGGAAATAAATACAGTGCCCGGACAAAGTGCAGCGAGCATTATTCCACAACAGGTTAGAGCAATGGGTTGGAGTTTGCAGGAATTTTATAGCAAACTTTTAGAAGAATGCTTTTAATAAAGATTGGATATCTTAATGGTTCAATGAAATTGCCCCAAACAGCTACCACATCGGCATTATACCAGAAAAAAATAGAACTAATGCGTATTTATAATTGGTATAAATTATTAATTGTAAGTTTGATTATAATTTCATTATTAATTCAATATTTTGTAGGTGTTTAAATTTATTACAGATCGTCCTTTTTGGGTTAATTTATTGATTGCGATATCAATATCGGGAGGTATTTTTTTTATTACCCTCCAAATGCTCGGGGTGATTACCAATAATGGTCAGTATTTAAAAGTACCTTCTGTTGTAGGTAAAAAAACATCCGAAGCCATCCGAATACTTGAATCACAAGGTTTCGATGTTTTAATTCAAGATTCTGTATATACGGATACCGCAAAAAAAGGTATTGTGCTCAAACAAATCCCCGAACAATCTAGCACTGTAAAAATCAATAGAACAGTTATTTTAACGGTAAATAGAGTTACACTTCCTCTGGTTGATATGCCAGCTTTACAAGGCAAGTCTTTAAATTTTGCCCTTGAAATGTTGAGGCGTAGTCATTTGAAATTAGGAGACACCATATTTAAGCCTGATTTTATGCGCGGCTCGGTGATAGACCAAATATTCAGAGGAGATAAAATAACATCTGGTACAAAATTGCCTTGGGGAAGTTATGTGGATTTGATTATTGGAAGTGGTTTGCAAGGAGATGCAATTATGGTTCCTTATTTAGTGGGAATGACTTATGAAGAAGCGAAAATTATTTTAGATGAAAATGGCATAATATTAGGTGCGGTAATCCCTGATCAAGATGTTTCTGATACAGCATCGGCATACATTTGGAAGCAAGTACCTCCAAAATATAATGATCAAAAAGAACCCGTTTACATACAACCCGGACAGCTTCTAGATTTGTGGCTTTCTGTTGAAATGAAAACTCCCATTGATTCTTTAAAAACTATCGAATAATATGCAACTCATTCACCCCGAAGAATTAAACGAAAGATTAAAAAATAACGAAACCATTAACTTGATAGATGTTCGTCAACCTGATGAGCATCTCGAATTCAATATAGGCGGAATTTTACTTCCTTTAGGCCATATTCAAACTTTGCAAATCGATGAAATCGAATCTTTAAAAGAGGAAGAAATTATTTGTTATTGCAGAAGTGGACAACGTAGCATGCAAGCAGCCATGATGCTTGAAACCATTGGGTTTAAAAATGTTTTCAATCTGGTTGGTGGCATGCTTGCATGGAAAACGAAGTTCGAAAATCAATAACGATTTTTCTTTTAGAGTTTAATGGTAATGCCTGTCATTATATTAAAAGTTGCCATCGGATAATAATAGTTTTCAGTTGAAAAATCACCTCCGTAAATATAACTGAACGTATATCCGTTAGCCACATATTTTTCGGAGAAAATATTATTCCCCTGAACGAAAATCTGGATTGATTTTTTATTTTTCAAAACAACATCATAACTAACCTTTACATCTTCTACAAAATAACCATCTATTTTTCTGCTTTCATTTGCAGTGTTGTCAAGATATTGTTTAGATACATATTTACTCATTAAGTCGATCGTTAGATTTTTTAATGGGGTAATCGTGAGGTTAGAAGCTGCTGTGATTGATGGCGAAAAGGCTAGGGTAGAAGTTTTGTAAAATTTTGTTTCCTGCGTATAGGTATCGTAGTTATCAATGTATTCTGTAAAGTTTTTTACTTTGTTTATGCTGAAAGTTATATTTCCAGAGCATGTTATTAGTTTAGATAGTTTTATTTTTCCTTCCAATTCAATACCTGCTCTAAAACTTTCAGGAATATTCGTTCTCGTATATGCATACACGTCATTTACTTTACCAGTGAGTATAAGTTGGTTTTTATATAGCATGTAATACAAATTGCAACTCCAAGTATAGTTGGTTTTATTTCGCTCAATCCCTAACTCAAAATCATGTAGTGATTCCGTCTTTGGTGCATCTTTAATATTGGCTTCAAAATCATCTCTATTGGGTTCTTTGTTGGCATTGGCATAAGAGAGATAAAATTTCCAAGATTTTAAATTGTAGGTTATGCCTGCTTTTGGATTAAAGAATACAAAATTGTTTTTTAAAAATAGCGAGGGATTGTTTCTAAATCCATTGATGTTGTATTGCACCGTTCTTAATTGCACATCGGCATAAGTTTGAAAACGTTTGTTTATCGTTTTCGTCCATTTTGTATAAATAGCAGCTTCTTTTTTATTTGCAGTTAAATTATACCATTTGTAATTTGATGGAATCGCATTTTGAGTTATCGATTTGGTGATAATACCATAATGTTTGCCATCATAACTATTAAACGTTCCACCTATGCTTAATTGAGTGTTTCCACTTTTGTATTGGGTATAAAAATTACTTCCATAAAAATAATTGTCCAACCACAATTGTCTGATTAAATCCGTTTGGGTTGTGGTGTCCGTTCCGTTTATGTAATTGGGCAAACCATAACTTTCAAGAGGTGCACTTGCTTTATATTGTTCAAAATACCCTTTTCCCCTGATCAAAAATAGGGCAATATTGCTGCTCCATTTGTTATTGATTTTATTGTTGAAAAACAATTGATAATGCGTTTGTGTATAGTTGTCTGTTTCGTTTTCATAAGGACTTCCAGGCTTCTCATTTCCAGCAGGATTGTACGTTCTGTTGGAATCTAATGTGGCTTGATTAATGCCAAACCAAGCTGCATTTGTTTTTTCTTTTCCTGAAAATATATTTAATCGAATTGATTTTTTATCATCAACATATGCAGCGCTGGTGTAAAAGGATTGTAATCTACTGTTTGATCGGTCTACATATCCATCACTTTGAATATTGCTTAATCTGCCACTGAATAAAAAGTGATTTTTTATTAGTCCAGAGTTTAAGATTAAACTATTCTTAAAAGATTGATAACTACCAAATGAATTGCTGAAAATAAGTGATTTTGTTTTTTCGATTTCATTGGTATTAATATGTACAGAGCCACCAAATGCGCCATTGCCATTGGTTGAAGTACCAACGCCGCGTTGTATTTGAATGCCACTTGCTGACGAAGCGATATCGGGTATGTTTACCAAAAATGTACCCTGGCTTTCAGGGTCGTTAAATGGTACCCCATTTATAGTGATGTTTATTCTAGAAGCGTCGGTACCTCTGATTCTAAACCCCGTGTATCCAATACCGTTACCCGCATCAGAATTGATTTGTATTGATGGGGTTTGATTAATAATAAATGGCAAATCTCTACCGACATTAAATTTTTCAATTTCTTTTTTAGAAATGTCCGACTTAATAAAAGGCGAATTTTCGGAAGCTTTTACCGCATTGATTTCAATGGGCGCAAGTAGGGAGGTGTCTTTTTGTGATTCCTTTTTTTGGGAGTGAGCGCATACACTAAAACAGATTGACATAGCAATCAAATAGAAATTTTTCATGAGTTTTAATTTGTGCTGAACATCCGGATAAAGCTATCCAAGTGATTTAAGAAAAAATCTGTTTCTCCCTTCGCAGGCATTATCCTGAGCAGGTTATCGGGTATTATCTCAGCCTTCAAAAAGAAAGCACCCCGGAAATTCTAGCGTTGTAAAAAAATATTCAAAAACAAAACTAATAAAATAATTTATTCAAAAATCAAAGTTGATAAAATATCTTTTGGATACAAACGTTTATTCCGTTAGCTTTGCTCCGCGAAGTAGAGCAGCGGTAGCTCGTCGGGCTCATAACCCGAAGGTCAGAAGTTCGATCCTTCTCTTCGCAACTTTTTTAAGGTCTGATTTTCAGACCTTTTTTTTTATATAGTTTGCTTTTTTTTCATGTATTTAATTTACATTTATTCAAACAAAAAATTATAAAACATGAAAAAAATTATTTCAATCTCGTTTCTTGCGGTCGTACTTTTTTCTTCTTGTAAAAAGGATGACCCAACTCCAACTTGTACTTTAAGTGCTACAAGTATTTTAGGGATTTATAAAACAACTGGTGCAACTACGCAAGCTAATGCACAAGCGCAAATTGTTGATGATTATGCAACTTGGGACGCATGTGAAAAAGATGATTTAGTTACATTTTCTGCTGGTAATATTCTAACTTCATCAGAAGGATTAACTTCTTGCAATCCACCAACAGATCCTTTTTCTGCAAATTGGTCTCTATCTGGAAATACACTATCCATTTCATTTATGGGGTTTGCTATAAACTCTACGATTTCAGAATTTACTTGTAATGGATTTAAACTTACTTCTGTAGATCCTATATCAGGAGAAATAACTGTTTCTACTGTAACTAAACAATAATAAATTATTAAAATACTTTTGAAAAGCCGAGCGAATTGTTCGGTTTTTTTTATTTTTTAACTACACAAATCATTCCTCTTCAAAATCCATATCATACACATTTTTCATAATTGGCTTTCATGTTTTTCTAATTTTATGAAAAACAATTTTTATGAAAAAAATATACTCAATTTACATAGTATTCGCTTTTTTGTTTTCAAGTTGTAAAAATGAAAACATACCTCCAAATGCAACCTGTAATTTAACACAAGCCAATATTATTGGAACGTATAAAATAACATCTATACTGTATAAATCAAATCCGCAAACACCAGAGATTGATTATTTCATGTATTATGATGAATGTGAAAAAGACAATTTAATGATTTTCAATTCTAATAATACATACATCATCTCAGAAGGTGCAACTGCTTGTTCACCCACTAGAACACAAAGTGGACATTGGAATTTAAATCAAAGCTTAATTACTATAAATACAGAATTAGGAACAGTAACTGATTTTACATGTACTGGTATGAAAATTAAAAAAGTATACGGAGCCGAAGAAACAACGATTATATTAGCTAAGCAATAATCCAACTATTTAAGATAGCTTTGCCAAACATTTTATTGTTTGGCATTTTTTTGTCCAAATGATAATTCATTTAGAAAAATCCTTTTATTTTAAATATGAAAATTAACAGGATGATACTATTTGTGATTTTTTAAAATTTAAATTATCGGATGAAAGTTGGATTTGTAAATATTTTCGGAAAGCCTAATGCAGGGAAAAGTACATTGCTAAATGCGATGATGGGGGAGAAGATGGCGATTGTGTCTCATAAAGTGCAAACAACAAGGCATAGAATTAAAGCCATTTTAAACGAAAAAGACTATCAAATTATTTTCTCGGATACCCCAGGAATCATTGAGCCAAAATATAAGTTGCATGAAAAAATGATGCAAGCGGTTAAAGGCAGTTTGGAAGATGCTGATGTTGCTTTGCTTATGGTTGACTCAACCGAAGATCCCGAAGAGGCGGATAAGATTTTTGAAAAACTACGATTAAAAGTACCCACCATTTTGGTGCTTAATAAAGCAGATGCCGAAAAAAAAGTAAAATCAATTACTGAGCTAAAAGCTTTTTTTAGCAAGAAATCTTACTGCAAAGAAATCGTGGTGCTGTCTGCGTTACACAAAACAGGCATTTCGGATTTAATAAAATCTATTTTAAATTATCTTCCAGAAGGGGCACCTTATTTTGAAGGAGATGACTTAAGCGATTTACCCACTAAGTTTTTTGTAAGCGAATTGATTCGTGAAAAAATCTTCGAACTATTTCAGGAAGAATTGCCTTATCATAGCGCCGTTTTAATCCGAGAATTTAGAGAAAAAACAACCTTGATAAAAATTACAGCAGATATTATTGTACAACGTGAAACACAAAAAGGCATCATTATAGGCGAAGGCGGAAGTATGATTAAAAAGCTAGGAACCCTTGCCCGTCAAGATATAGAAGCATTTTTAGACAGTAAAGTTTTTCTAGAACTATTCGTTAAGGTTCGTGCAAAATGGAGAGATAATGATACGTATTTGAAAGAGTACGGATACTAAAATTAGATTACTAGTTACTAGATTCTGGTTACTTGTACTTAATTTTAGATACTAGATGCTGGATTCGGAAGATAAACAACTCCCTTCACCTTTCGGGGGAAGGGTTGGGGAAGGGGGCTTTAAACACCAAACACTAAACACCAAACACCAAACATTATAATGAGTTTTACAGTAGCAATAACCGGAAGGCCAAACGTAGGAAAGAGTACATTTTTCAACAGATTGCTTGAGCAAAGAAAAGCCATCGTAGATGACATTAGTGGCGTTACCAGAGATAGACAATACGGCGTTGCCGATTGGGCAGGAAAGACATTTAACCTAATTGATACCGGTGGATTTGTGCCACAAAGCGATGATGTTTTTGAACGCGAAATTGCCAAACAAGTAAATATTGCTATTGATGAAGCCAATGCCATTATTTTTATGGTGGATGTTTCTACAGGCATTACAAACCTCGATGAATCTATGGCCGATTTGTTGAGAAGAAGTCAAAAACCTGTAATACTTGCAGTTAATAAAGTGGATAATCATAATAGATTGCTTGAAGCAAGTGAGTTTTATAGCCTTGGTTTTGAACATATATTTTTCATCTCTTCAATTAGTGGAAGTGGTACCGGTGAATTATTGGATAATGTGATTTCTTACATGAAAGAAGATGATGCTGCTACGGATGTTAATGAAGGCATTCCAAAATTTGCCATTATCGGACAACCAAATGTGGGTAAATCTTCTTTATTGAATGCATTGGTTGGACAAGAAAGAACGATAGTGAGTGATATTGCTGGTACAACTAGGGATACCATTCATACGCATTACAATTTGTTTAATAAGGAATTTATTTTGATTGATACAGCTGGAATTAGACGTAAAGCAAAGGTTCATGAGGATTTGGAATTCTATTCTGTTATCAGAGCTATTAAAGCCATCGACGAAGCTGATATATGTTTATTGTTGTTGGATGCAGGAAAGGGGATAACCGCTCAGGATTTGTCTATATACTCTCTAGCAGTTACCAAAGGAAAGGGAATTGTGGTTTTGGTAAACAAATGGGATCTGATGGAAAAGGAAACCAATACCGCTAGAGATTATGAAAAAGATTTACGTCAACGTCTTGCGCCTTTTAATGACGTTCCAATTTTGTTTGTTTCTGTAACAGAAAAACAAAGAATATTCAAAAGCATAGAATCGGCTTTGGAAGTGTATGAAAATAAACACAGAAAAGTAGCTACATCAAAATTGAATGATGTGATGTTAAAAGCGGTGGAGCAATATCATCCGCCAGTTGTTCGTGGCAACGCAATCAAAATAAAATACATTACTCAACTGCCAACACATACGCCAACATTTGCATTCTTTTGCAATTATCCTGATGATGTAAAAACACCGTACAAAAATTATTTAGAAAATAAACTTCGTGAAAGTTTTGATTTTAAAGGCGTTCCGGTAAGGTTGTTTTTTAGGAAGAAATAGGAGTGTGGGTTTTAAAAATCAAAGCCATGTTTTGCAGCATGAAAATTCTTAATCACTTCATACTCCGTTTCCAAACAATGTATCGATGAATAAGCACCAATAAATTACAATCGTTTTTGGCAGTCATCCTATTTATATAGGTGTTAAGCGAATCGGATGTTATTTTTAGTTCTTTCGCAATTTCTTTTCTAGGCTTTTGTACGAGTAAGTTTGATAAAATAATTTCTTCTATGGCAGTTATGTCCGGTGAAATGATTTCATTAGATACGACGGGTTTATTTTGATTTTGGCAATAGCTACAAATGAAATTTTCAATTGTTTTGTAATTTAATAACGCGTATTTTAAATCATCGAGATTACCCAATTTTGAAATAAAACCTATGGCTCCTGATGCTGCAGCTTTTTTTATAAACGCCATGTTGTAATGCCCGCTAAATACGATGCACCTGATGCCATATTCTTTGGCAAGTTCTACAACGGAAAATCTTTTTTCTCCATTAAAATCCAAATCGCTTATCACCAAATCAAAATCAAATCCTTTTACCAAAACTGCTGCATCTTCAGTATTTGTAGCAGTTTTTATTATTGCATCGGGGTATATTTCTACAATCAAATTAGAAAGCATTTTGATAACGATAGGGTGGTCTTCTGTAATTAGCACTTTCATTAAAATACGTCTTTAAAAATAAATTTTTCAGTTTTTATATTGTCCTCAATTGTTGATTCGTGTTTAGCGGATAACAATTCAAGTCGTTGTTTGATTATTTTGTGCCCTCTTCTTAATGTTTTAGGTTTATTGTGTATCATTTCATTGTTTACTTCATAGCTCAAAAAGCAAATCAAATCATTTTCTTTTTGCGTAATTATGACATTTATAAAACTAGAATTTGCGTATTTAATTGCATTTATTAAACTTTCCTGAATAATTCTAAATATCTGAATAGAGTTTGATTTAGAAACAGTTAAGCTTACATCATTATGAATTTCAATTTTATTATTTTCTGAATACAGCTTTTCTGCAAGTTTTTGTAGTGCTTCAAACAAGTCGCCTTCTAATAATTCGGTAGGGAAAATTCGTTCATTAATAGCCGATAAATAGGATTCGAAATTATGGATTTCATTAAGCCATTCTGCTGCATTTTCATCTGTAAAATGTCCGCGTTTTTTTATGAGTTCTTTGAGTGGTAATGTAAATGGGGTAACCGCATCATGAAGCTCTCTGGATATTTTTATTTTTTCATTTTCAATTTGAAATAAAAAATTAGTTTTTAACTTTTTCTGAATTTTTACATTACGTTGATAATTGATATAAATCAACATGCCACCTATCAAAAAACAAATGATAATGGGGATTGCCAAAAGTAAAACAGATGGGTCAAAGGCTTTTAACAACATATCCTATATAAATTACGCGTATAATGTTCATCAAAATAAGGTAGAAATAAATAAACTGCATCCATATTTTCATTTCAAAATCAATTATTCTATGTTCACACAAAAAATAAAAAAAATCACTTATCAGAAATCCAACCAATAAATAATAGAAATAATTTTTTGCTACTAATTTATGCTTAAAATCTAAACTTCTGTAAACGGTTGTAATTATTGCGGTTACATAGAGGACAATACATACAAAAATAAAGTAAGATTCGATTTTTTTCAATTCAGAGTAATCTATTAAAATATCAAACAGGAATGAAAAAAGAAAAACAATGCCAAGGATCAAAAAAACAAATTTGTTTTTCTTATTCGTAGTTATTTTATTAGCAAGAATAACAAAAGATGGATAAATGATGCTACATAAAAAATTGCTGTTCAGCATTGCATTTGTATTATTCTCAATTTCAAAAAAATAAACCATGATATCAAACAATGCCTCTATTTGTATAATAACCGTTATTGGTTTTATATCAAAAAGCTTTCTGTTTTTATTTGATTTCCATATAGCAAAAACTGATACAAAAAATGCAATAAAACTAATAATCTCAGTAATTGTGATTAAAATATCATACATGTTTTAAGGGGCTATTTGCGTTATAACAATTTTTAGGACATCTTATTGCCTTGTCTACTATAATACCTTCAACCATATCTTTTTTATCTTTATCGTAACCAACCAATTTAACAACATATCCTATATAAATTACGCGTATAATGGCCGTAAAAATCACGTAGAAATAAAAAAATGGCATCCATACAGACATTTCAAAATCAATTAATC
>VFKL01000191.1 GCA_009885535.1 Chitinophagaceae bacterium
GCTTTTCGAATTCCATGGTTTATCTGTTGATTGTATTGATAAGCACGAACCAAATTCGGAAGAACGAAGAAAAGCATATTTAGCTGATATTACTTTTGGAACAAACAACGAATTTGGATTTGATTACTTGCGTGATAACATGTCGCGTATCCCCGAGGATTTAGTTCAACGTAAACATAATTACGCAATTGTGGATGAGGTGGATAGTGTATTGATTGATGATGCAAGAACGCCGTTGATTATTAGTGGTCCAATTGGACATAGCGATAATACACAACAATTTTTCGACCTTAAACCAAGAATTGAAAAATTAGTTGAAGCGCAAAAAAAAGCAACCAATCAGTTTTTAATTGAAGCAAAGAAAAAAATTGCGGAAGGAAACGATGATCCTAAAGATGGTGGTTTGGCGTTAATGCGTGCACATAGGGGTTTACCAAAAGGAAGTGCATTGATAAAGTTTTTGAGTGAACCAGGCATGCGTGTTAAACTTCAAAAAAGTGAAAACTATTATTTGGCAGACCAACAAAAAGAAATGCCAAAAGTAGATGCAGAATTATTTTTTGTAATTGATGAAAAAAACAACTCCGTTAATTTAACCACACAAGGGATTAATTTGATCACTAGAAATGGAGAAGATCCACACTTTTTTATTCTACCAGAAATTTCAACAAAATTATCTTTCATAGAAAAATCAACTGTTTCCGCGGAAGAAAAATTGCAACAAAAAGAAGCGTTACTTTCTGAATATTCCATGAAAGCAGATCGTATTCATACGGTACAACAATTATTGAAAGCATACACATTATTTGATAAAGATGATGAGTATGTGGTTATTGATGGCGCTGTAAAAATTGTTGACGAACAAACCGGTCGTATTATGGAAGGCCGCCGTTATTCAGATGGATTGCATCAAGCGTTGGAGGCTAAAGAAAGTGTAAAGATTGAAGCGTCTACGCAAACCTACGCCACCGTTACATTACAAAATTATTTTAGAATGTACCATAAGTTATGCGGTATGACCGGTACAGCCGAAACAGAAGCGGCAGAGTTATGGAGCATTTACAAATTGGATGTAGTAAACATTCCTACAAATCGTGCTGCCATTAGAAAAGACGAGCAAGATATGGTGTACAAAACCAAACGAGAAAAATATGGTGCAGTTATAGAAGAGGTTGAAAAGATTAGAAATGCAGGAAGACCAACACTTGTAGGTACCACATCTGTTGAAGTAAGTGAATTATTGAGCCGCATGCTCAAACAAAAAAATATTCCTCATAATGTATTGAATGCAAAGCAACACTCGAGAGAGGCTCAGGTTATAGCCGAAGCGGGTATGGCAGGTGCAGTTACGATTGCTACGAATATGGCTGGTCGTGGTACAGATATCAAATTAGGGCCTGGCGTTAAAGAAGCAGGTGGGTTGGCTATTGTAGGTACTGAAAGACACGAAAGTCGTCGCGTTGATCGTCAGCTTCGTGGACGTGCCGGACGTCAAGGAGATCCAGGTACTTCAAGTTTCTTCGTGTCTTTAGAAGATGATTTAATGCGCATGTTTGGTAGTGAAAGAATTGCCAGTTTGATGGATAGAATGGGGTACAAAGAAGGAGAAGTGATTCAACACAGCATGATTACAAAAAGCATCGAGAGAGCACAGAAAAAAGTAGAAGAAAATAATTTTGGCATCAGAAAAAGATTGTTGGAATATGATGATGTAATGAATAAACAAAGAAATGTGGTTTATGGAAAAAGAAACCACGCCTTGTTTGGAGATCGTCTTGCATTGGATATTGATAATGCATTTTATTCTGTTGCAGAAGGATTGATTTTTGCTGTAAAAGATACCAGCAATTTTGAGGCGTTTAAGATGGATGTGATTATGAATTTGGGCATTGAAACTACCATTACACAAGATGAAATTGACAAGTCAACAGAAAACGACTTGATACAGAAATTGTACATGGAATCGTTAAACCATTACGAAGCAAAAAAACAAAGCACTGTAGTCCAAACAATGCCTTTGATTCAAAATATAAGGAAAGAACAAGGCGCACAAATTGAAAATGTAGCCGTGCCATTTTCTGATGGTAAAAAAAGCATTCAAGCTTTGGTGAAGCTGGATAAGTATTTTGAAACAGAAGGAAAAGAATTGATGTTTGCTTTAGAAAGAAATATTACACTTGCGTTGATTGATGATTCTTGGAAAGAGCATTTACGTGCCATGGATGATTTGCGTCAAAGTGTACAAACTGCGGGTTACGAACAAAAAGATCCTTTGGTGATTTATAAAATTGAAGCATTCAATGCATTTAAAAGAATGAATGATCAAGTTAATAAAGAAATTGTAGGATTTCTAAGTCATGCGAATTTGCCTTTCGAACAAAATGAACCTCAACAATTAAAAGAGGGTAGAGAAAAGAAAACGGATTTGAGTAAAATGAATGTTAATAAAGCAGAAATAGATGCAGCTGGGCAAGATTATGCAGCAAATGAAAAAGATTATTTTGATCCTTCAACACCCGCGAAACAAGAGCCAGTAAGGGTTGAGCAGAAGATAGGTCGTAATGATCTTTGTCCTTGTGGAAGTGGAAAGAAATTCAAACAATGCCATGGTAAAGATGCGTTATAATAAAAAATATAACAATGAATAAATCTGTTTGCTTCTTCTTTTTTTTGATGATGATGGGATTTATTTCTGTTGCTCAAGTTAATATTGAAGATTCTGTAGCTTCAGAAAAAAACATCATACATAAAGATTCACGTATCGATGTGCTTGGTCAAAAAATGGCAGAATATAATGAAGGGTTGGCGTTGAAAGTTAAAATGGTTAGTGGTTATCGCTTAATGTTGTTGAACACAACAGATAGAGCGTTTGCAATGAAATTAAGAACCACGCTTTTGCAACAATATCCAGAACATAAATTGTACATGAGTTTTTTAGCGCCATATATAAAATTGAAGATGGGTAATTTTACAGACAAAGCAGAGGCAGATAGAGTAAGAAAAGAATTACAAGCACTAAATATTGTTTCGGGAAACATTTATTTGGTTAATGAAAAGATAGAATTGAAGCCAGTTGATAAAAATGGTTTGCTTATTGAAGATTAATGATAATGTCACAACTTAATCTGGTTTCTTTTTTGCCATTTTTTCCTTTTATAATTAATACTAAATAAAATGTTAGATAAAATTAAAAATCGGGCAAAACAATATTTACCTGAGTTTATAGCAGTGCGTCATCATTTGCATGCGCATCCCGAATTGAGTTACGAAGAATACAATACCTCTAAATTTATTCAACAAAAATTAACTGAATTTGGTATCCCTTTTGAAGTGAAAGCGACAACTGGAGTTGTAGGTATTATTGAAGGAAAAAATCCGGAGAAAAGGGTAGTGGCGTTAAGGGCTGATATGGATGCATTACCAATTTTGGAAGAGAATAATGTTCCTTATAAATCCACTATTGATGGCGTAATGCATGCTTGCGGTCATGATGTACATACCACTTGTTTATTGGGTGCTGCAAAAATTTTAAGTGAAACAAAACAAGATTGGGAAGGCACAGTGAAATTGATATTTCAACCTGGAGAAGAAAAAAATCCGGGTGGCGCTAGTTTGATGATAAAAGATGGTGTGTTGGAAAATCCTGCTCCGGAGAAAATTATTGCCTTACACGTGCATCCCGGAATGGAAGTAGGCAAGTTTAGTTTTAGAGGTGGTATGGTAATGGCGAGTGCCGATGAAATATACATAACGGTTAAGGGTAAAGGCGGACATGCCGCAGCACCTCATTTGGCTATTGATCCTATTTTAATTGCATCTCATTTAATCATCAGTTTACAACAAATTATAAGCAGAAATAATAATCCGTTTAATCCTTCTGTATTGTCTATAACAGCAATAAATGCAGGTAACACAACCAATGTAATTCCTTCAGAAGTGAAGCTCATGGGTACTTTCAGGGCAATGAATGAAGAATGGCGATTTAAAGCGCACGAACTTATTATTAATCAAACAAATGCGATTGTACAATCCATGGGTGGCGAAGCCGATGTTAAAATTGATGTGGGTTATCCATTTGTTTTTAATGATGAAAAGCTATCTGAACAAGCAAAAGAATTAGCAATTATGTTTGCAGGAAGTGAGCATGTTTCAGAAACCGAACTGCGTATGGGAGCCGAGGATTTTGCGTATTATACCCATGTAATTCCTGGTTGTTTTTTTAGATTAGGTGCAGGCAATCAATCAAAAGGTATTGTGTATAATGTACATCACCCCAGATTCAATATCGATGAAAATGCAATTGAACAAGGAATAGGCATGATGGCATGGTTGGCCATTTCAATTTAATCATTCAATAAATTTATTTTTATGAAGATTGCATTTCACGGAGCTGCACAAACTGTAACCGGTTCAAAACATTTAATAACGCTAAGTAATGGCAAAAAGCTATTGTTGGATTGTGGTATGTTTCAAGGTATGGGGCAAGAAACCAACGAGTTAAATAGCGATTTTGGTTTTGATCCGAAATCAGTGAATCATGTAATCCTATCGCATGCGCATATTGATCATTGCGGCTTATTGCCTAAACTCATAAAAGATGGATATGATGGAAAAGTGTTTGCTACACCAGCTACAAAAGATTTAGCCAGTGTGTTGATGGAGGACTCTGCAGGTATTCAAGAAAACGACATCAAATTTGAAAATAAAAAAAGGGCTTTATTAGGTTTGCCTTATTTGAAACCTTTGTATACCACTGAAGACGCGATCACTGCGGTTGGTCATTTTGAAACGGTTGATTATGAAAAATGGCATATCATTAACGAGCATTTTGAATTTTGTTTTACAGATGCCGGACATATTATCGGAAGTGCCGCTGTACATTTAAGAATTAAAGAAAACAACAAAACAACTACCTTAACATTCAGTGGCGATGTGGGCAGATACAGAGATATTATTTTGAAATCGCCTGCAACATTTCCTCAAGCAGATTATATTTTATTAGAATCAACTTATGGTAATAGTTTGCATGATGAACATCATTCGTCAACCGAAATGTTGTTGAGTTGGATAACCAAAACTTGTTTACAAAAGAAAGGAAAATTGATTATACCTGCTTTCAGTGTTGGCAGAACACAAGAAATTTTATATGCACTAAATCAGTTGGAACTTGAAAATTCCTTGCCCGATTTAGATTATTTTGTAGATAGTCCTTTAAGTACAAAAGCCACGACCATTGTAAAAAGCTATCCGCAATATTTCAACAACAGAATTCAAAAGGTTTTGTTGAATGATGATGATCCGTTTGCATTTAAGGGCTTGAAGTTTACAAAAACAGTAGATGAATCAAAAATGTTGAATTATTATAAGGGTCCTTGTGTCATCATTTCGGCGAGTGGTATGGCGGAAGCGGGTAGGGTAAAGCATCACATCAGCAACAGCATCGAAAGTAGTAGAAACACCATATTGTTTTCAGGTTATTGCGAACCACATTCATTGGGAGGTCGTTTAAAATTAAAACCAAGAGAGATCAATATATTTGGACAGCCACATGAGGTAAATGCAGAAATTGCAGAGATGCGCAGCATGAGTGCCCATGGCGATTACGAAGATCTTTGTCAATTCCTTGCTTGTCAACAGCCCAAAGCTGTTAAAAAATTATTTTTAGTACACGGCGAATATCCCGTTCAATTGGATTTCCAAAAACGCTTAATTAGAAAAGGATTTTTGGATGTGGAAATTCCAAAGATGCATGAGGAGATAGGGTTGACGGTTTAAGCCGCTACGCTGGTTTAAAACGTGTCGTATGAATCCAACCTTTTGAACTTATTGAACTCATTGAACCTTTTGAACATTTCTTTGCACGAAGTTTTTTTTTCGCGCAAAGCTCGCAAAGGAGCAAGGACACAAAGAAATAAGGAATAAGAAACTAAAAATAAGAAATAAGGAAATGTAGCTCGTGAAGATGAAATGCTTGCAGCATTTTTTAACACGAACACGAAGGCGCAAAGGCACGAAGTTATTTTTTTCGACACGAAGTTTATTTAAAAGATGCTAATAAATGGAAAGTGCTTCCAACCTTTTGAACGTATTGAACTCATTGAACCTTTTGAACCTATTTAAATCCTTAAACCCATTACCCAAGGATTTCTTTCATCCGAAAAACAACTCAATTACTTGGTGAAATCCTCAATAATTTTTTAGAGAAATTCGACAATTTGCAATAGCTATTCGGATTTTACAACATTCTTTTATAATTAAAATCCAAAACTAGTTTAAATCAAATTTTAATTAGAAATTATAAATGGAACAAAGATTTCACGAAATTATACATCTGATTAACCAATCTAGAAATAAAGCTTTAAAGGTTGTTAATGCCGAGTTGATAAATTTATATTGGAATATTGGGAAATACATCTGTAATAAAATCGAATTGTCTGAATGGGGGCAATCGGTTGTTACTGAGCTGGCAAAATACATCCAACAAAATGAACCTTTTTTGAAAGGGTTTTCGGATAAAAATCTTTGGAGAATGAAACAATTTTATGATGTTTACAAGGCCTACCCAAATCTCTCAACACTGTTGAGAGAAATAAGCTGGTCTAATAATTTAACGATCATTTCAAGATGTAAAACACATGAGGAGCGCGAGTTTTATATAAGATTGACCAAACAAGAGCATTATAGTTTTCGAATGCTGGAGCGTCAAATTAGTGCAGGTGTGTTTGAAAGAACAATGATTGGAAATAATAAAATCTCATCACTTTTTAAAGCAACAAATCAGCCTTTAAAAAATACATTTAAAGACAGTTACATTTTCGACTTTCTGAACCTTTCAGAACCTTATACCGAAAGTGATTTGCAGAAGGGAATAGTAAAGCAAATGAAAAATTTCATACTTGAGTTAGGAAGTGATTTTCTTTTTATTAGTGAAGAATTCAAATTACAAGTTGGTAAAAGCGACTTTTTTGTCGACCTATTATTTTTTCATCGCGGCTTGCAATGCTTAGTAGCATTCGAATTAAAGACAGATAATTTTAAGCCTGAGCACTTAGGGAAAATAAATTTTTATTTGGAAGCATTAGACAGGGATATGAAAAGGGAAAATGAAAACCCGAGTATCGGAATTTTACTTTGTAAAGATAGAGACCAAGAAATTGTTGAATATGCTTTGAGTAGAAGTTTATCATCAACAATGGTTGCTGAGTATAAAATAAAATTGCCGGATAAGAAATTATTACAGCAAAAATTGCATCAATTGTTTGAAAATAAGATTGGAGAATAATTTATAAATTAACCCACATTGCAGCTAACCACTCGAAGAACTCCATAAACATTGATCTTTAAAATTTTTGAGTGTTGTTTTGTGTACTACAGATTTTCGTTTTCGGAAGGGTTGA
>VFKL01000117.1 GCA_009885535.1 Chitinophagaceae bacterium
CAACACCGCTTTAATTTACATCACACAAGATGATTTAATAAAATATAACATAAAAACTGGCGATACAGAAGGATTGGTAAATTATCCATTAAGCATTGAAGGAATAAAATTAGCGGCTATTTTTATCGATAGAGGTGAAGAAAGAAAATGTTCTTTTAGAAGTAAAGGTAGTTTTGATGTAAATACTTTTTCAAGAACACATTTTAATGGAGGAGGACATTTTAATGCGGCTGGGGGACAAAGCTACGAACCTCTT
Organism: Chitinophagaceae bacterium; assembly: GCA_009885535.1. Taxonomy (GTDB): domain Bacteria; phylum Bacteroidota; class Bacteroidia; order Chitinophagales; family Chitinophagaceae; genus Ferruginibacter. The sequence continues at coordinate 257 of VFKL01000117.1, forward strand.
GAATTGGTCGTTTCAACATTTAAACAAGTAATAAAAAATTATAAAAACGAATTATCTACTTATTAATTTTAAACTATAAAAAAATGCGTAACATCTCTCTATTAGCCATTGTTGCTATTTTATTTTCATCTTGTGGACAAGATTTCAAAAAAGGTGAAAAAGGATTGGAATACAAAATCACCGCTACTGGAAGTGGCGAAAAAGTAAAAATTGGAAACTTTTTGCAAATGCATGTTTGTCAAATCATCAGCAATGGCAAAAAAGACACCATTGTAAATGATACTAGGAAAAATGGCACGCCAATAATTGAACCATTTGATTCAACATCAATTCCACCAGAGTATTTTAAAATCATTGCACAATTAAGAAAAGGCGATAGTTTAACCATTAGATTGTTGGTAGACTCGATGTATAAAGATAATCCAGGTGCAATGCCACCATTTATGAAAAAAGGCAACTACTTTTTAACTACCGTAAAATTATTGGATGTATTTACAAACCAAGCTCAAATGGAAACGGCTCGTAAAAAAGACATGCAGATAAAAATGGAAAGAGATTCTATTGAAAATATTAAAATCTTAGCTAAAGAAGATAAAGACCTACAAGCTTATTTTAAGAAGAACAATATAACAGGCTTGCAAAAAACAAATTTGGGTACTTATGTTCAAATTACTCAACAAGGCACTGGAGCAATGATTGATACATCTGTTGTTGTGGTAACGAATTATACAGGAAGTCTATTAAATGGAAAAAAATTCGATAGCAATACGGATTCTTCTTTCAAACATACAGAACCATTTAATGTGAATATGACCAATGATTATACTTTAGGTGGTCCTGTAATTAAAGGTTGGACAGATGGGTTGAAACTTTTAAACAAAGGTGCAAAAGCTAAGTTTTTTATCCCTTCAGTATTGGGTTATGGAAAACAAAAAATGGGGGAGATGATTCCAGAGAATGCTATCCTCATGTTTGATATTGAAGTGGCAAACGTTTTATCAAAAACAAAAACAGAAGCAAAAGCAATAAACGAAAAGAAATTGAAATTGAAAAAAGATATCGAAAAGAAATTTTACGATAGTTTGCAAAACGTAAGTGGAAAGCAAAAATAAAAAAAAGTATATACTTGAAAAATGCCGTTCAACAATTGGACGGCATTTTTATTTTATGTTGATTGATTAAACGCATTATAAATGGTAATGGCTTCTTTTGCTTCTTTAACATCATGCACACGTAATATTTTCGCTCCGTTAATCAATGCCAGTGTGTTTGCAACCGTAGTGCCATTTAGCGCATGTTCAGGGGTCGTTGCTAATGTTTTATATATCATCCCTTTTCTCGATAAGCCCGCCAATATAGGACAATCCAATGTTTGAAGAGATTTCATTTCGCGTAATAAAGTGAAATTATGTTCTAGTTTTTTTCCAAACCCAAATCCTGGATCGATAATAATGTCTTTGATTCCAGCCTTTCTACAAGCTTCGATTTTTTCAATAAAAAACTGAATAACTTCAAGCGTAATATTGGTATATGTAGGATTCAATTGCATGGTTTCGGGTGTACCTTGCATGTGCATACAAACATAAGGTACTTTCAATTTCCCAACCGTTGGAATCATATCCGCATCTAAATTTCCAGCACTAATATCATTTACCATATCAGCACCAGACTCTATCGCATGAGCTGCTACTTTACTATAATACGTATCAATAGAAATGATTATTTCTGGGAAGTTTTTTCGGATTGATTGTATAATTGGATTCACTCTTTTCAGCTCTTCATCAGCATCAATTCGTTTGCTCCCTGGTTTTGTGCTTTGTCCACCAATGTCTAATATTGACGCCCCGTGATCAATCATTCCTTCGGCCATCATTAATAATTCGCTTTCCTTTTTATTTAAATGTCCTTCAAAAAAAGAATCTGGTGTAATGTTGATGATGCCCATTACTAACGCAGGGTTTAAATTAAGTATTTTTCCATTACAATTCATTGTTAACATTGCTCGAGTAATTGTATTTTTGTTAAAACAATCAAAGATGCGAATAAAAGTTTGTATCTGTAAAAAGGGAATTTTATATTCACGTTTTAAATCTATTTGACTACATGATAACAACAATGGATCAGTATAATCAAGCTATTTCTTCTTGTCGGAATATTTTCTTAAAAAAAACCATGGATTATGGAACTTCTTGGCGGGTTTACCGAACCATCTCAATTGTAGATCAAATTTATATTAAGGCAAAAAGAGTAAAAACCATTCAGGAAAAAAAACAACAAAAGATTGAAGATGGCATATATAGTGAATTTCAGGGCATACTTAATTATGCAATAATCGGATTGATTCAATTGAAATTGAATAATGATGACACCGAACAACTATCGCTTGACGCAGTCCAAAAACGATATGAACAAGAAGTTGAAAATGCTAAAAAATTAATGTTGGATAAAAACCATGATTATGGAGAAGCTTGGAGAGAGATGAGTCAAGAAAGCTACATAGATTTAATCTTGTCGAAAATTCTTCGCATAAAACAAATATTGTCCAATAATGGGATGACATTAATAAGTGAAGGAATAGACGCAAATTTTTTTGATATTTTAAATTACGCAGCGTTTGGATTAATTCAAATCAACACCGGAAATCACAGTAAATAAACATAAAAAAGAAAAGTTCAAATGATGAGTAACATAAAAAAGCATCTTCCATTGATTGTTCGCATTTTAGTTTCAGCACTTTTTTTATTATCCGCTGTAGCAAAATTATTTCCTATTTGGGCATTTGAAAAACAGTTGGTAGACTTGGCCATTATTGATTGGTGTTATGCACCACATTTGGCAAGATTAATCATTGCACTTGAAACAGCTATCGCCATAGCCATATTGCAAAAGCATTATTTGAAAACATTTGTTGTACCCGTAACCATTATTTTACTGATTGGATTTTGTGCGCACTTGGGCATTCAAATGGTGGAACATGGTGCATTGAATGGCAATTGTGGTTGCTTTGGTCAATTGATTCCCATGACGCCACTAGAAGCATTTATCAAAAATGTCATTACCATTTTATTGTTGATTTACTTATATCGAAATGTAGAGAATAAGCCCAAAGGGGAAAATAAGTTTGTTGTTATATTATTTATCTATTTTCTGTCTGCTTTCATCATGTTTTTTTTCTTTCCATTTTGTCCATGCAGCAAAACGAAATCCCCTCAAATAGTAGTTCCAGATATTACTTCAGATTCTTCTACAACGGATAGTTCAATAATAGTACAAACAGAAACAGAAGATACTTTAAAAGACAAGGGATTAGTCGTTGTAAAACAAAAAGATACAGCAAAGAAAATAGAGGTTGATTTAGGCCCTGCAAAAGCAGTGTCGAAGTTTGCTATCTATAATAATTTCAGTGGGAAACCAGTGAATTTAGATGAAGGTAAAAAAATTGTTTGTTTGTTTGTACCTGGTTGCGATCATTGTAGAGATGCGGCAAAAGAACTAGCCATTTTAAAAAAGAAAAACAATTTGCCCCCAATTTATATAATATTTATGGATGAGGAAACCTTTAAAATTCCAGAGTTTTTTACCGAAACGAAAAGCAATTTTCCATATTTTGTATTGAGTGACATCCCCGCATTTTTTAAATTGTTGGGAAATAAAGCAACCACACCAGGTATAAATTATTTATGGAATGGTAATATCATTAAAGCGTATCAAGGTATAGAAGATCAAAAGTTTAATGCATCTGAATTGGTTAGAATCATTACATCCAATCAGAAATGATAATCTCTTTTTTATACATGTAATTAATAGACATGGATTTTATTACAGTAAATGGTAAATTGAAATTTGTAAAAGGCAAATTAATTTTTACAAAAGTTAAAAATGACGAAACAAAGTCTCACTCGGTTGTTTATGTTTCTTTTATTTTAATATTTATTTCATTACAATTATATCGAGCAATTTATGAAAAGCCAAGGGCATGGATAATGGTAATCATTGGATTTGTTTGGCTTTATCCATTTTTAGTGAAATTTTACAAGTCATTATTTGTATTCAAATGGGGAAATGAAATAATAATAAATCAGGTAAAAGAAATTGATGTTTTACCCATTGAAAACGAATTGGAAACAAAAGTTCGTATGAAATTTTTAAATAATAGAATTAAAATTTTGGTTTTTAGAACCCATGAAAATCAAGTAGATATGTTCTACGAGTACATTAAAAAGGAATTAGATCAACTCCACATCACTTCATCAAAATAGATAAATAAAAATTACTTCTCTTTCGCCCTCGAAATCAAATTAGATTGTTCTGTAAATCAATCTTTTCAATCAAAGACCATAAACTCCTACCTATTGGTTGTGTTTATTAACAATTCTTTAAAACTGTGCAAAACTTTCAGCTACACTAATAAGGCTTGTTGGCACAGTAATTGCCTATTCAATAGAAATTAATTTAAAAAATAAAAACGATAGCACAATAAAATTAAAAAAGCTGCGTTTTAAGTTCTGAATTAATCCGCGTTTTGATTTCTCAATGAATAAAAAAAACGATTTATTGTTTTATCAAACGCACATTATCTTAATCCCAAATTGAAAAACCATGAAACAAAATTTTTACTTAAAAGCTATTCTTGTTAGTTTAGTTTTTTTTCTTTCTTTTTTCGCTGCTAATGCGAGAAATTATTACGTTAGCTCATCTTACACAGGCAGCGTATCAAACGGAGGTTTAACAACTCCTTGGAAATCTTTAGCCAATGTTCAAAGTAATTTAGGGAGCATTGTATCGGGAGATTCTGTATTTTTTGCTAAAGGAGATAAGTTTTCAGGTACATTAACATTACAAAGTGAGTCTAATGTTTACTTTGGTGTATATGGTACTGGTGCTGATCCTTTGTTCTGGGGTACAGGTTCTGCAATTTCATCTTTTGTAACATTAAGAAATTGTAACAATGTTTCTTTTAACAACTGGATTATATCAGATACAACGATATCTTTTACTGATAGAACTGTACAGGTAAAAATTGGAGTTGTTTTTACGCTTGAAAGCAATACAAATAATACTACAATTAGAAATTGTAAAATGGATAGAATGGGTTATGGTGTTTATATTACTGAAACATCAGAATTTAATACCATTGTTGGTTGTGATATTGGCAATTTAAGAATGATCAAAAATACACCTACATCTGTTAATGCTGATGATGATTATGGTGGAGTCCCTGTTCAGATTTCTAGCTCAAACAATTCAATTTTAAATAATTATTTCCATGATTGTTATGCATTCAGTTATGATTATGGTTATGATGGTGGTGGAGTTGAATTTTTTGAAGAAGGTATGCCGATTGAAAATAACACAATTGCTTATAACACCATGTACGATTGTAATGGTTGTTTTGAATTTGGAAGTAGCTCTGATGGTGTTGCAAATAACCTTATATCAAACAATAAAATTTACTATAATAAATTAATTAATTCTAGTTCTTTATTTTATATTAATAACAATGGACAATATAAAACGGATGTTAGAAATTTACAATTCTACAATAATGTTATTATTCAAAATGTAACAAGTCGTACTGGCGATAGTAAAATGGGTAGCATGGCTACAAGTCAATCTACTGCTGGAATAGTTGTATTGAAAAACAATGTATTTTATATTAGTAATGGGTCAAGCATAATGAGAAGTGGCCAATGGACTTCTGGACAACTTATACATTCAAACAATGTTTATAAACTTTCTGGAGGTAGTGTTTTAAATTTCACATTAGATGCCACTGAATTACAAACAAGTGCAAATTTTTGGAATAATACTACAAATGCAAATCCAATTAATTGGGATTTACATCCGGCCACAAATAGTTTACTCATTAATTTTGGTCAACAAATTGGGTTTACTCAAGATTTTGATGCAAACCCAATTTCAGGATTACCTGATGCTGGCGTTTATGAATTCGGAAGTTCAACTCCAGTTAGTAACCCACTTGCCGCAAGCTTAACATCAACAAGTATTTCTTGTAATGGAGGTTCTTCAACAATAGTTGTTTCTGCTTCAGGTGGTACTGCTCCTTATGTTGGAACAGGTACATTTACAGTTAATGCAGGTACGTTTTCATACATCGTATCTGATGCTAGAGGTTTAAGAGATACGGTTAATGTTACAATCAATCAACCAACTTTAATCACCGCAACAGTTACATCTGGAACAATTGCAATTCCGGGAGGTTCAACAACGGCTACCGTTAGTAATGTAGTTGGTGGAACAGGAAATTCTTATACTTACAGTTTAGATGGAGGCGCTTTTCAATCATCAAATACTTTTTCTGGCGTTTTAGATGGAAGTCATGCCATTAGAATAAAAGATATTAATGGCTGTTTAATTTCAAAAAGTTTTTTTATTAATGCCCCAGTAGTTTCTACTTTAACTGCCAATGCTGTTGCGGGTTTAATTTCATGTAACGGCGGAACAACAACAGTTACAGTTTCTGCTACAGGCGGAGTAAGTCCATTAACAGGTACTGGTGTATTTACAGCTTCTGCAGGTTTAAATAATTATACTGTTACTGATGCATCTGGTACAACAGTTACGTCTTCTGTAACAATTGATCAACCAACTACAATATCATTATCATTAACGTCAGGAACAATAACATCAACTGGTGGAACAACATCAATAACTGCAACTGCAACTGGTGGTACTTCTGCTTATACGTATAAATTAAATAGTGGAACTTATCAATCAAGTAATGTGTTTACAACAGTTGCTGCGGGTACACATACCGTTACTGTAAAAGACGCAAACGGTTGTACAAAATCAGGTACAATCTCAATCTCACAACCATCAACTGTATTAACAGCAACTGCAACTGCAGGGACAATTGCTTGTAATGGTGGAACAACAACTGTTACAGTTTCTGCAGCAGGTGGAACAGCACCTTACACTGGAACTGGCACGTTTACTGTATCTGCTGGAACGTACAGTTATAATGTAACAGATGCTAATGGTGTTGTTGATGCAGTATCAGTAACCGTTAGTCAACCTTCAGCAATATCATTATCATTAACTTCAGGAACAATATCATCAACTGGCGGAACAACATCAATCACTGCAACAGCAATTGGTGGAACCGCAGCATATACGTACAAATTAAATAGCGGAACTTATCAGTCAAGTAATGTGTTTACAACTGTTGCTGCGGGTACGCATACCATTATTGTAAAAGATGCAAATGGTTGTACAAAATCTGGAACGCTTACAATATCTCAACCATCATCATTATTCAGCGCAACTGCAACAACAGGAGCAATTGCTTGTAATGGTGGTACAACAATAGTTACTG
>VFKL01000208.1 GCA_009885535.1 Chitinophagaceae bacterium
CCAATACACACTTGCATTGGGATCGCTACCACGCATACTTTTTATAAATGCCGAAATGATATCGTAATGTTGTTCCCCTTTTTTATCGTACAACGCAATTTTTTGTTGCGCAATCTGCATTACCAGTTCATCCGTAATTACACCATTCAAACCCACTTGACCACAAACCAGCTCAAATAAATTTAATAATTTTCTTGCATCTCCGCCAGATAAACGAATCAATGATTCCGTTTCTTTTAAAACTATTTTTTTTGAAGAAAGTGTTTCGTCTTTTTCTAAAGCAATGTTCAACAATGTATTCAAATCCTTTTCAGACAAGGCTTTCAACACATACACCTGACTTCTGCTCAACAACGCACTATTCACTTCGAAAGAAGGATTTTCAGTAGTGGCGCCAATTAAAGTGATGATGCCTTTTTCCACAGCACCCAACAAAGCATCTTGCTGTCCTTTATTGAATCGATGAATTTCATCAATAAATAAAATAGTCCCGTTCTTTGTTTTAGCGATGTCAATAATTTCTCGAATGTCTTTAACCCCAGCAGAAATAGCACTTAAGGTAAAAAATGGTTGCTGTAATGTATTGGCAATAATTCCGGCGATGGTTGTTTTTCCTACGCCTGGCGGACCCCATAAAATGATAGACGGTATTTTCCCTTGTTCAATCGCTGACCTTAAAATACTTCCTTTACCTGTAAGGTGTTCTTGCCCAACCAAATCATCTATTAATTGTGGACGAAGTCTTTCTGCTAAAGGAGGAAGTTGCATGATTTTTAATTAATCTTTTAAATCAAGCTTAATTTGAAGCTCATCAAATTGTTTATCATCAATCGTTGAAGGCGCATCTATCATTACATCTCTGCCACTATTGTTTTTTGGAAAAGCAATAAAGTCTCTAATGCTTTCACTGCCTCCCAAAATAGAGCAAAGTCTGTCGAAACCAAATGCAATACCACCATGAGGCGGAGCGCCATATTCAAAAGCACCCAATAAAAATCCAAACTTATGTTGTTGCTCATGTTCATCCATGCCTAAGGCTGCAAACATTTTTTGCTGTAATTCTTTTTGAAAAATTCGAATACTTCCTCCACCAATTTCATTTCCATTTAACACCATATCATAAGCATTGGCTTTGATATTGGCATAAGGATGTTTCAAATATGCTGATGGATTATCGATTACCGGATTATTGTTAATCATGGTATCAATATCAGAAGGCTTTGGAGAAGTAAATGGATGATGACGAGCCACCCAACGATTGTCATCTTCCGCATATTCAAATAATGGAAAATCAAGTACCCATAAAAGTTTGAATACTTCTGGGTTACGCTTTCCCAATTGTTGCGCCAAATGCAAACGAAGTTCACTAGCGGCTTTACGCGTTCTTTCCTCAGCACCTTCCACTATAAAAATCATATCGCCAGGTTGTGCGCCAGTAGCTTCGGCAATTGCTTTTAATTTTTCTTCCGAATAAAATTTATCTACGCTGCTTTTAAATGTTCCATCAAGATTGCATTTGATGTACACCAACCCTTTCATACCAATCTGAGGACGTTTAACCCATTCCGTTAGTTCATCAGTTTGCTTGCGGGTATATTCACTACAACCCGGCGCTGCTAAAGCAATTACGGTTTCTGATTCATCAAACACTTTAAAATCAACACCACTTATTAATGAAGATATATCTGCTTTTGTTGGAAATGTATGTGATGGGAATTTAAGGTTACACAATTTCATATCGAAACGAATATCTGGCTTATCATTTCCGAAATTCCACATCGCTTCTTCCCATGTAATTCTTTCTACAGATTCGATATAATCTATGTTTTTTACATCCTTGAAAATCCTTTTTACCAAATTTTCAAACATGTTCAAAATGTCTTCTTGATCCACAAACGACATTTCGCAATCTATTTGTGTAAATTCTGGTTGACGATCAGCACGTAAATCTTCATCTCTAAAACATTTTACAATTTGATAGTAACGATCATAACCACTCACCATCAACAATTGTTTAAAGGTTTGTGGTGATTGAGGAAGTGCGTAAAATTGTCCAGCATTCATTCTACTAGGCACCACAAAATCTCTGGCACCTTCAGGTGTTGATTTTATTAAAAATGGCGTTTCAATATCCATGAATTGTTGCTCATGTAAAAAATTACGTGTGCTTCTGCCTACCGCATATCTGAGCTCTAGATTTTTTTTAACGGCTTGTCTTCTCAAATCTAAAAAGCGGTATTTCATTCTAAGTTCATCTCCGCCATCCGTATCATCTTGAATGGTAAATGGTGGCGTTATCGATTTGTTTAAAATGGTAAAATCTGAAACCAAAATTTCAATTTCGCCAGTAGGCATATTGGGATTCTTGCTGCTTCTTTCGTTTACTACCCCAGAAACTTGAAGTACAAACTCTCTGCCCAATGGATTGGCTTCCAATTTTTCATTTAAAGATTCAGAAAATAACAATTGTGTTATTCCGTAACGATCTCTTAAATCAACAAAAGTAATGCTGCCAAATTTGCGAATGGTTTGTACCCATCCAGCAAGGGAAATATTTTTGTTTACATCATTGATGTTTAATTCTCCACAGGTATGCGTTCTAAACATATTTAATAAGTTGAAAAGTAATTTAAAAATTGTACGCAAATATAAGTCAAACTGAAGCCAAGATTTATGCCATTTACATTGTTTCTAATTCATCTTTATGATTGGGTTTCCATTTTATGTAATAAAAAGCCAATAAAAGTATGCCCAATGTAAAAGGAATTAAAGCCAAATGTTTGTAAGTAAAAATGCCAAATAGTGGAACATTGTCAAATGAAAAAAACTCAGAAATCATCCAATAGCTATTGGCTGTAATCCAAACAATGATAGCAAGGTTATGACATAATTCGCTCATAAATTTTCGAGTTCGCCATGCAATAATAATTGAAATAAATAATGTTGGAAAAATCATTGCAATACCTAATGGCTTCCATATCATACACCAAGACAAATCTTTAAACAACCAAAATACAATATGCAAATTTTCCATTTTTCTAAATTTCAATGGAATGTTATAGGATTGTTCGTTTTTCATTTTTGACTTTTGACTTTTTAATTAATCTCTCACGAAATTAATGGTTTATACCGATTGGATATCTGTAATGGTCCAATGAAATTGTCCCAAACAACTACCACATCGGCATTATACTAGAAAATTATGGACTAATTTATAATTCAATTTGGTATTACTTAAAATAAAAAACCGCCTCCTTATTTGGAGACGGTTTTGATATTTTTATTTTTTGAAATTAAATAGAAAGTGTAGCCAAAACACTGTTCATACTTTTAACCGCTTCAGCACTTTTGTGCATGGCAGCCATTTCAGTTTCGTTTAATTTGTAATCTACAATTGACTCCCAACCATTTCTTCCGATGATTACAGGAACGCCCAAGCAGATGTCGCTCAACCCGTATTCGCCCTCTAAAGCAACACAACATGGCATCATTTTCTTTTCATCACGGATAATCGCTTCTACTAAAGTTGCCCCAGCAGATCCTGGTGCGTACCATGCTGAAGTACCTAATAATCCAGTTAATGTAGCACCACCAACCATTGTATCTGCAGCTACTTTTGCTAAAGTTGCTTCATCTAAATAATTTGAAACTGGTGTTCCGCAATAAGTAGCCAAACGCGTTAAAGGAATCATTGTAGTATCTCCATGTCCACCTACAACAGTTGCCTGTAAATCATTTGGCGAACAATGCATCGCTTGACTTAAATAAAAACGGAAACGTGCGCTATCTAAAATGCCGCCCATTCCAATAATTCTATTTTTAGGAATGCCGCTCGATTTCAATGCTAAATAAGTCATGGTATCCATTGGATTACTGATCACCACGATAATTACTTCTGGAGAATGTTTCAACAAATTTTCGGTAACTGATTTTACAATTCCTGCGTTGATGCCAATTAATTCTTCACGTGTCATTCCTGGTTTACGTGGAATACCTGAAGTGATTACGGCTACTGTACTTCCTGCAGTTTTTGAATAGTCATTTGTACTGCCCGTTATTTTTGTATCAAACCCTTCTAATTGTGCGGTTTGCATTAAATCCATTGCTTTTCCTTCTGCAACGCCTTCTTTGATGTCGAGGATTACCAACTCATCGCATATTTCACGACGGGCAATGTTATCGGCACAAGTAGCTCCAACAGCTCCAGCACCTACTACAGTTACTTTCATAATTTATATTTTTTTGATTGAAATGAAATTTTCGGGGCAAAGTTAATCTTAATGATATTTACTAATTGATGTTGTATAAAATATCTTAAAAGTTTTTCGATGGTTTAATAATTGATTAAATCTTTGATGGCTACTTCACTTGAATAACTTTTTACAAACTTTCCTTTGTCATCATATAAATAAGCGGATGGAAATTGACGAATGTCAAACAAACCCACAAAAGCATATTTAGGATCTCGCCCCATGGTGATAAAAGGAATGTCGTTCATTTTATTGTCGTAGTAAAAGGTTTTAATTCTTTGATGGTCAACAGACGACATCATGACAATTTGGGTGTTGTTGAACATTGAAATACTATCCATCATTTTTCTTACAAATTGAACGCAATGCCCACAATCAGGACCATAATAAATAAAAATGGTTTTTTTTGTTTTATCCAAATTGGCATCCGTAAAAGAAGTGCTATCTACCACATTATCCAAAACAAAAGTTGGGATTGTAGCGATTTTTTTATCTACCTGAGGCACTACCGGCTCAACTGTTTTTTTTACAGCTGTGGTTGATTTTTTAGGTGCAGCTTTTTTAACGACTTTTTTTTGGGCAAAAACAGCAGTTCCGATAGAAAACAATAGCATAATTACAATTGACTTTTTCATGTTTTGATCTTTTTTTTAGTTTTAAAACCTAGATATTAGGGTTATTAATAAAAATAAAATTTTGTTGACTAAATATAAATTTGGTGCGAATTTAATGTAAAACAAAAAAAACTAAAAGATTAATTTGTTAGC
>VFKL01000015.1 GCA_009885535.1 Chitinophagaceae bacterium
GTACCTGGTATGGTGTTGATATAACCCGTTTCGTCCATATGCAACCATTCTTTAAAAATGCCACTGTTGGGTTCATGTCCAATAGCCACAAAAAATGCACTTACTGGTATAGTGGTTAATTCCTGCGTTTGGTTGTTTTTTAATCTTACTGCTTCCACTTTTTTCTCGCCAATTATTTCATCTGTTTCTGAGTTCCAATATACTTTAATGTTTTCGGTTTTAATCACCCTGTCTTGCATTACTTTACTTGCACGCATTTGACCTTTGCGCACAACCATGTGCACAGTAGTACATAATTTCGAAAGGTATAACGCTTCTTCTGCAGCAGTATCTCCAGCACCAACAATGGCTACTTCTTTTCCTTTAAAGAAAAATCCATCACATACGGCACATGCGCTTACACCATATCCATTTAATCGTTGCTCACTTTCTAAACCCAACCATTTTGCAGATGCGCCAGTACTAATTATTACAGAATGTGCTTCTATCCATTTTTCTTCATCAATTTGAACCTTTAGAGGATGTGATGAAAAATCTACAGCAGTGGCAAGTCCATATCTGATATCTGTGCCCATTCTTTTTGCTTGATTTTCAAAATGCACCATCATTTCCGGGCCTTGAATGCCTTCCGGATATCCTGGATAATTTTCTACTTCAGTGGTAATGGTTAATTGTCCACCGGGTTGAATCCCCTGGTACAAAACAGGATGTAAATTTGCACGCGACGCATAAATTGCAGCGGTATATCCTGCAGGTCCAGATCCAATAATCAAACAGCTCACTTTTTCATTTGTTGACATTTCCATTTCTATATTTTTTTAATGATTTATTTTACGATTTCAGTTCTGTACCAAGCTGCGTATCCACAAAATGCACCCAAGGCTCCGTTTGAAATATTTCCCAATACTTTACCTGGTTGTGAAAAAGGATTTCCAATACTTTGATTGGCAAATTCCCAAGTATTCCAGAAATTATAGGTAGCACGGTCAATATTACAAAATTTCAATGTAATGGTATCCGATTTCTTAAAGAAATTACTATCCGGTTTAAAAGTAGCATTACGATCAATTCCAGGCTGCACTTGAACTGTATAGGTTGTTCCATCAATCACTTGATCGGTAAATACAGAGTTTATGCCTGGTAAAAAACGTTCACTATTTTTTTTGGTAAAATATCTACAATAATTGCCCAATCCCCTTGGTTCGGTAACATGTACAAACATCGCCCTTGTATTGGTGTCTGGATTTAACGGAATTGGTTTGAAGAATAATGAATCTGGATACCAATCTAGTGAAGGAATTTTCGTACTAGATAAATATTCTTTTCCTTCTGATAAAATTCGAAGGTTGTATGTTTTGTTAAATTCGCCTAAAAATGAAGTACTTAAATCACTAGAGTCGATGCTATAATAATAGGTATTGATGCCCAAAAAGATAGGTTGAGCATATTCTTTTAGTTTATGTGTAAGTGTGCCATTTGAAATATACACATCCGCATTGCGTACAAATGAATTCAGGTAAATTTCTGGGGTGAGTTCACTAAAATAAGAAGTGCTTTTTGTGAGCACTACCCTTGGTGGCAAATTACTTTCAATTTCTGCATCAACCACCAAAGTTGGTACTGATTCATCTAAATTGAAATTGATGTCTTTCTCGCAAGATGTGAGTACAATCAATAATAAAATCCATCCTAATTTTTGCATAGTACAAAATTAAATGATTATGCGGTTATTGTTGATATTATAAAATAAAAAACCCCGAAAAAATTCGGGGTTTTGACATATTGTTTTAAATATTATCCTAAGTAAGCTTTTAATGCGCCACTGTAGCGTGCTTTTTGTAATCTTTTGATGGCTCTTTCTTTAATTTGACGAATACGCTCTTTGGTTAAATCGTATTTCTGACCAATTTGCTCAATGGTAACGCCATTTTCGCCATCCAAACCAAAATATGCGTTTACGATTTCAGCTTCACGAGGACTTAAAGATTTTAATACACGACGAATTTCATTTTTTAATGAATCATGCATAACATCTTCATCTGTTTCATCTGCACCTTTCAATAAATCACCCATAGCTACATCTTCTGCTTCATGAACTGGCGCGTCTAATGAAGTATGACGTGTATTGCTTTGGAAAATATTATTGATTTCTGTTTCACTCATTTCCAACAATTCAGCCAATTCTTCTGTTGAAGGCTCTCTTTCATGCTCTTGTTCAAAAGCCATGTACGCTTTATTTGCTTTGTTGTAAGTACCAATTTTATTTTGTGGTAAACGAACCAATCTTCCTTGTTCTGCCAACGCTTGTAAAATAGATTGACGAATCCACCAAACTGCGTAAGAGATAAATTTAAAACCTTTAGTTTCATCAAAACGTTGTGCCGCTTTAATTAAACCAAGATTTCCTTCGTTAATTAAATCACTTAATGATAAACCTTGGTGCTGGTATTGTTTAGCAACAGAAACCACGAATCTTAAGTTTGCTTGTACTAATTTATCCAAAGCACGTTGATCACCCATCTTGATTTTTTGAGCCAAGGTGGTTTCTTCTTCTGGTGTAATCATTGAAATTTTAGAAATTTCTTGAAGATATTTTTCTACGGCTTGTGAATCACGATTGGTAATCTGGGTTGCAATTTTGAGTTGTCTCATCGTTTGTTTTTAAATTCGGAGTTTTAGTAATTAGTAAACAATTTAGGAAAGAAAAAAGTTGCATGGGGAACAGAAAAAACATCATCCACACAAATCCTAATCATTCGCCAAAGGTAATATTTGATTTTTATATTTCATAGCAATTTTCAAATTTAGAAAACGAAATGGTTATAATTAATTTTTTGTAATATAGATTTTAAAAGTGAAAAATAAAAAAAAGAAAATTAAAAAGTCAAAAGTCACCTAGCATCATTAAAATGAAATAAACCGTTGAACCGGTTATGTAGAAAAATTTATTTTTATAGCCCACGGTTTAAACCGTGGGTTGGATAAAAAAATAATCATGTAATGGTTTCAACCATTTAATTCTATCGATCGTTGATTTCTTGTTTGAATGAGTTATGAAGCTTTTTTAATTTTTAATTTTAACTTTTAATTTTACTCAAACAACTATAATCGATTTTAGAGCAAATTGATTTATTACTTTTGCAGCATGAAAATAGATTTACGTTCTGATACATTTACAAAACCTAGCGAGGAAATGCGCAATGCCATGGGCCTTGCACCTGTTGGCGATGATGTTTTTGGGGAAGATGAAACGGTGAATTTACTTGAAGCTAAAATGGCCCATTTGTTTGGGAAAGAAGCGGCATTGTTTTGTCCAAGTGGCACAATGACCAACCAGATAGCCATTAAATGTCACACCCAACCTGGAAATGAAGTGATTTGCGAAAAAATGAGTCACATTTATATATATGAAGGCGGCGGCATTGCGTCAAATAGTGGATGTCAGGCAAGGTTAATTGAAGGCGATCGCGGAAAAATAAATGCCAATCAAGTTTTTGATAGCATCAACTCAAATGATATACATAAACCAATAACCGGATTGGTTTCAATTGAAAATACTTGCAACAGAGGTGGTGGAAGTTGTTATCAATTTGAAGATTTAAAACAAATCCAGCAAGTTTGTATTGAAAATGGCTTGCCATTACATTTGGATGGTGCTCGAATTTGGAATGCATTAATTGCACAAAAAGAGAATCCCGTAGAATATGGAGCAGTATTTAACAGCATTTCTGTTTGTTTGAGTAAAGGAATGGGCGCTCCGGTTGGAAGTGTTTTAATTGGCGATGAAGTATTTATCAAAAAGGCCAGAAGGGTTAGAAAAGTTATGGGCGGCGGAATGCGTCAAGCAGGATATTTAGCGGCTGCAGGTATTTATGCGATTGAAAATAATTTCGAAAGATTGGCTGTAGATCATTTTCATGCTAAAGAAATTGGACATGCATTAATAAAAAAGAGCTTTATTGGCAAAATGTTGCCTATCGAAACCAACATGATTATTTTTGAAGTGATTGGTTCTTATAACGCTTTCACACTTGCCGAGTTTTTTAAATTTCACGGGGTATTGTGTATTCCTATTTCAAATACTCAAATTAGAATGGTAACCCATTTGGATGTAACAGAATCAATGGCTCATCAATTAATTGAGCTGATACAAAAAATGTAATTTTTAATTTACTCAACAAAATAAATAAAATGTTATCAAAAATCAACCCGATTAAAACAAAGGAATGGTCTATTTTACAAGAAACATATAACCAAAAGAAAGGCATAAAGATTGAAAATCTTTTTCAAAAAAATGCCAATAGATTTGATGCATTTTCAACACAACAACAAGACATCTTTTTTGATTATTCAAAAAATAGTATTGATCAAGAGACATTAACCCAACTCATTGATTTGGCTAATGCATGTGAATTGCCCAAAGCGATTGCTTCAATGTTTTCAGGAGAAAAAATAAATGAAACAGAAAACAGGGCGGTGCTTCATACGGCGTTAAGGGATTTAAGTGAGGATCCAATTTTATTCGAAGGAAAAGACATCAAAAAAGACATCAGAAAAGTGCTTGATCAGATGAAGGATTTTTGTTCATCTGTTCATGATGGAAGTTGGAAAGGTTATAATGGAAAGAAAATTAAATACATCGTAAATATCGGAATTGGTGGAAGTGATTTAGGCCCGGTAATGGTTACAGAAGCATTAAAACCTTATTGGGTTGAAGGCATTCATACTTATTTTGTAAGTAATGTAGATGGTTCGCACATTGCCGAAACTTTAAAAAATGTACAAGCAGACGAAACCTTGTTTTTAATTGCCAGCAAAACATTTACCACTCAAGAAACCATGACCAATGCACATTCTGCGCGTAATTGGTTTTTGCAAAACGGTGGTACAGAATCCGATATTGCCAAACATTTTGTGGCTTTAAGTACAAATGCTGATGCAGTTGCCTCATTTGGCATTGATACAAAAAACATGTTTGAATTTTGGGATTGGGTTGGCGGCCGTTACAGTTTATGGAGTGCCATTGGATTGTCGATTGCTTTAACCATTGGCTTTACTCATTTTGAAGATTTATTAAAAGGTGCTCATTCGGCAGATGTTCATTTTAAAACAACCGCTTTTGAAAATAACATTCCGGTGTTGATGGCTTTGATTGGCATCTGGAACAGAAATTTTATTGGCGCACCTACCGAAGCGATTTTGCCTTATGACCAATATTTACATCGCTTTGCGGCTTATTTCCAACAAGGGAATATGGAAAGCAATGGCAAATATGTGGATAGAAACGGTGAAAAAGTTGAATACCAAACAGGGCCTGTAATTTGGGGCGAACCAGGTACTAATGGACAACACGCTTTTTATCAATTGATTCATCAAGGCACGCAAATTATTCCTTGCGATTTTATTGCAACAGCTCAATCGCATAATAATATTGGAGATCATCATTCAAAATTATTGAGCAATTTTTTTGCACAAACCGAAGCTTTGATGAATGGTACAGATCATGAAAATTCATATCGGGTTTTTGAAGGGAATCGTCCAACAAATTCATTTTTAATAAAAAAGTTAACTCCATTTACCCTTGGTCAATTAACGGCTTATTATGAGCACAAAATATTTACACAAGGTGTAATTTGGAATATCTATAGTTTTGATCAATGGGGTGTTGAATTGGGAAAAGTTTTGGCGAATAAAATTCTACCAGAATTAATCAATTCAGATGAAATTGAAAGCCACGATGGTTCTACAAACGGATTAATCAATGCGTACAAGAGGATGAGGGGGTAAGGAGGTTTGTGAGGTTGGAGAGGTTTTTGAAGTTTGAGAGGTTTGTGAGGTTCAAAAGGTTCAATAAGTTCAATGAGTTCAAAAGGTTGGAACTATTTTCCAATTATTAGCATCTTTGTTATTTAAAAAAGCTTGGTGTCTTTGCGTCTTCGTGTTTCAAAATTCTTTGCGTCTTTGCTCCTTTGCGAGCTTTGCGCGAAACAAAAAACTTCGTGTCTTTGAGCCTTCGTGCCTTCGTGTCAAAAAAATCGCGTTTACGCGCATTCGTGCCTCGTGTCAATTACAACGCACCAACCGCTTTCATCTCTTCCTGAGAAACTGTTGGTGGCATTTCGCCATTTTGGATTTTTGTAACAACCAATTGAGCAACTTTTTCGGCTTTCTCTTTTGTGGTAAAACCATTTATTCCAGGAACACCGGGGATTGAATTTTGGTGAATACAAATGTTCCCGTCTTTGAAAATATCATAACACCATGTATTGTTGTGTGCTGGAATTATTTTATAGGTAAGTTTTGCATTTTTGAATGATTCACTACTCGGAAATTGAGGTGTTTCATTTTTATTTTGAGTAGTTTTTTGTGTTGATTTTTTCTTTGATTTATTTGCAGTTTGTGCATTAGCCGAAATATTACAACACAAATAAAGTAAAAAAAGTAAGGTGATTTTTTTCATAAAAAAAACAATTTAAAAGTAAAAATTTAAAAGTAAAAAAAGGGAGGTAATACCAAATTGTATTATAAATTAGTCAATAATTATCTAGTATAATGCCGATGTGGTAGGTGTTTGGGACAATTTAATTGGACCATTACAGATATCCAATCGGTATAAAAGTTAAAAAAAACGAAAAAGTATATTTAGAAATAAACTAAAGCAAAAAAAAAGTCTTGATAAACAAAACTTTTAAAATATCAATTCGATTACCATTTGTCTACTTCCACTGTGCTACCATTGTCTGCATCATTATTATAGGTTGATTCTACAGAAGGTGCAACATCATTCACTTCAGTTTCAACCGCATTTTCAACAGTAGTTACAATTGGTTCAGTAGCTTGTTCATTGTTAAAAGTACCTGATTCATCACCTTCATAAGGTGTATCGTGGTTGAATGCATCAAAATCAAAATCAGGCATTAATACTGTTTTAACGTGTTCCACTGTTTCATTTAGCCCTCTTAAAAATTTATTGAAATCTTCTTTATACAAAAATATTTTATGTCTATCGTAACCATCTGAATCAAAACGTTTGCGACTTTCAGTGATGGTTAAGTAGAAATCACTACCTCTTGTTTCTCTTACATCAAAAAAGTAAGTTCTTCTTTTGCCAGCTTTTACACGAATGCTGTAAACACTTTCTAATTTCTTTTCGTTGTTGTCGTAAGTCACTTTGATTTTATTTTAATTTTTAAAAAATTTTAACAAAGATAAATTTGTTTTTGATATTACAAAATAATTTGGTTAATGATTCTATTATGTAATTGTGAATAAGAAAAATTAAAAAGTCAAAAGTCAAAAAGTAAGGATCAATTTTTTTAATTTTTAATTTTGACTTTATTTATCGTTATCAATTTGATTTACCTGATTCAACTGGAGCAAATCAAAGTACATGCCTTTTTTATTCATTAGGCTTTCGTGGGTTCCAGATTCTGCGATTTTCCCGTTGTTTAGCATTATAATATTATTGCAATTTAAATTGGTTAAAAGTCTGTGTGTAATAAAAATTATGGTTTTATTTACCAATAACTCATTTAAATTTTCTGTTATTTGAGCTGCAGTTTTAGTATCAACAGCATTTAAGCTATCATCTAAAATCAACACTTCTGGATTCTTTATAAGTGCACGTGCAATACAAATTCGTTGTTTTTGTCCTCCACTAAGCATAATACCACGCTCCCCTATTAGTGTATCGTAACCATTTGAAAACGATAAAATATCTTCATGTACACAAGCATTTTTTGCCGCTTGTGTAATATCTGCCTCACTTGCGTTAGGGTTTCCAAACTGAATATTTTTTTTTATGGTATCGCTAAATAAAAAATTATCCTGTGGCACATAACTGATAGAATGTCTTAATAGGGCTAAATTAATTTTTTTAATTGGGTGATTATCTACCAACAATTCTCCATCATTTAAATCGTAAATCCTCAACATCAATTGTGCAAGCGAAGATTTTCCGGAACCCGTTTTCCCAATAATGGCGACCCGATTTCCTTTTTTTATTTTAAAGCTAATATTTTTTAACGCATGAATTCCGGTGTTGAGATATACAAAATTGGCATTAATGAATTCAAATTCGCCTGTTGCATGGTGTTCAATAGCGTCTTTTGGATTTAATATAGCAGGTTCGATACATAAAAATTCATTGATTCTTTTTTGGGAAACAGCAGCACGTTGTGTCATACTTGCTGTCCAACCAATGGCACTTACCGGAAAAGTAAGCAATTGAATATAAAGTACAAATTCAGCTATTTTTCCAACGGAAGCCCCTTCTACCCCATTCACTACATTTAAACAACCAACAGCAATGGTAATTATGGTACTTAAACCAATCAACAAACCCATACTTGGAAAATATATAGATTCTGTTTGTGCTAAACTTAAAGATGCTTTGCGGTAAGCTTCGCTATTTTTTTCAAAGAAATGAATCATTGCTTTTTCTTGAAAAAACGATTTTATCACCCTTATACCAGAAAAAGATTCTTGTGCGTTGCTGGTTAAATTGCTGAGAAATTCTTGAATTTTTTCACTTTTTTTGTTGATGATTGCATTTACAAAATAAATGGTAATGGCTAAAAAAGGTAGTGGAATTAACGTATAAATGGTAAGTGTTGGATCGGATTGCCACATGAAATACACGCTAAATCCAATAACGGCAGCGAGGTTAATAAAATACATCAAAGCTGGGCCAGTGTACATTCTTACCCTACTTACATCTTCAGAAATACGATTCATTAAATCGCCAGTTGAATTAGATTTGTAAAATCCGATATCCAATTGTTGGTACTTATTATAAATGTCGTTCTTTTGATCAAACTCAATATGGCGGCTCATTACAATTATAGATTGACGCATTAAAAACATAAAGAATCCACTTAAAATAGCCAGTAAAATCAATAACAATCCAGCAAATAAAATCCTGTTAGAATAAGTGTAATTTTTAAAATACGAGTCAATATTATTTAATAAAAAATTAGAATCTTGATGCTGTATAACTACAAGAGCATCTGCTTTTTTTTGTATGAGTTGAATAACAGAATTTACAATATAACCCGTAATCTGCGGAGATAATAATCTGAAATAATTGGATAGAATTACAAATGCCATACCGAGCAAAAAATGCCATTTGTATCTTAAGAAATATTTATTGAGTTGGTTTAATGACTTCATTAAAAATTAATAACTGAAAATTTTTGTCAAAAGTAGATAATCTATGATAATGAAATCAGAATAAATAATGATTATGAAAAAACAAATTGAAGAAATTTTTTTATGATCAAAGTGAAATCAAACAATGATTTTAAGCATCGTTAAATAAAAATCAAAACTACAATTTTGAAAAATAATGCGATATAAATGACTTCTAAAAATAGATTGATTAAAAATTTAAAAATTCATTTTCAGTTAGTTGAAACGATTTTGCAACAAAAACATCAAGATTTTAAACCGGAAAGCATACATGAATTAAGAATAGAATTTAAAAAAGTAAATCTGATTTTAAGCATTGTAAAATCATCTGGCTATAGATTGAAAAAGCAAAAACAAATCAATCATTTAATGCAGTTATTTAAACAAGCGGGGAAAATAAGGGAATTGCAATTGGTGATTTTACAGTTGAATTTCTGGAAAGAAAAATACTCCATTTCAAAACCAATTTCGATTTTGAAAGCTGAATTAAAAATGGCAAAACTGGCATTCATTGAATTGAATAAGATTTCAATTAAATATAAAAATATTGAGCATAGTATTATATCGAGTTTAGAAAAATATAAACAACTACATACATTTCTTCCCAAAATGAAATCCAAGATCAATGATGCTTTTGAAAAAATGAACACAATGCTTTTAAACAAAATTGAACAACAAAATAGAAAGAAAATTGAGCTACACAAATTAAGAATCAACATTAAAAAGATGGTAAATTATTTAAAATTTTCCACTGAAGACATTGTCAATAAACAATTAGATGATTTAGAAATGCTTAACAATCAATTGGGCGAATGGCATGATTTTGTTGTGTTGAAATCATATGCATTGAGATTCATAAAAAATAACGCAAGAACAAAAAGTCAATTTGTAGATGCAACGCTTATTATTTGGGAAAATCAGAAAAAAATTGATGGTTTAGAAAGGTGGCTATTTGCAAAAATTCTTTCTATGAAAAAAGTATAATTCGTTTAATATACATGTCTATGACAACATTTTATTCTGGATAACGCTTTCCTTTTTTATCGTTATAAATCGCTTTATCGTATGAAAGATATCCACCACCCATGAATAAAAATACAATCAATAATACCAATATCACTATGGAGAAAGCAAATTCTGATTCACCCGCAAATAATCCTTTTTTAGCATTTACAAAGACAATAGCGCCAATTAAAATAGGAATTTGAATGAGAACTGCCAATCTAGTATATAATCCTATTATGATAAAAACTCCACAAAGTAAATTCATCCAAGGAATGATGGTTTGTAGCCAAAAATATTTTTGTAAAATAAGTGACTCGTGAAAAACTTGAGCAATTTCTGATTTGTCTTGTATAAAAAGAATGCCTTTTATAAATAGCGATACACCTAAAAATACACGAAGTATGGCCAACCATTTTAGACTAATTTTTTTAGTTTGATGATGTGAAATTGTAATCGTTTTCATTTGAATATTTCTTTTGAGGTTTGTGTTTAAAAATTCCCAGAAATTGAAATTTGATTTTTTAAAATCAAATGAATACTTTGGTCATTAAAAAA
Organism: Chitinophagaceae bacterium; assembly: GCA_009885535.1. GTDB lineage: Bacteria > Bacteroidota > Bacteroidia > Chitinophagales > Chitinophagaceae > Ferruginibacter. The sequence goes on from VFKL01000015.1 coordinate 10,750, forward strand.
CAAAAAATACTTTATGAAATCAAATGTAATATTTAGCTATCGATACAATTCTGATAAAAATCAGTTATTTAAAAAATTTCAATTGGAGGTTTGGGTATAATCAAACTTTGCTAAAATGGCAGAGTTCTATTTTAAATGTTTAACCCAAATTTTGCAGTTGGAATCTATTACAAGAAAAAAATGCTGCAAATACAAGCATTTGCTTGACTTTTTGATCTTATCATATTTCAATATGCTTTCGACCAAAAAATCTACTCAAACACTCGTCTTTATTGCCTTTTTTCCTTTCATCACGAATCCAACTGCAAAATCCGGGTTTAAGCATTAAAAAATCCTGTTGACTTGAAATAAGCGATACCTAAATTGCGCGCGTTATTGATGTTGTTTTCTGGAATAGAATCCACATCAACATGTTTGTCAATTGCAGCAGATAGACTTTCTTCTCGCAGGATATGAATCATTGGAAATGGAGATCGGTTGGTATAATTAGAAGGATCAGTTTCGTCACTACCTGCAAAAAGATATTGCGGATGGAAGCTAGCTGCTTGAAAAACACCTTCCAAATTCTCCATAATTAAAAGCTGTTCGCATAAATCAACTAAATCTAGGTATTGCTCAAAATCATCGAAGTGTTGGGGTAAAATCATCAAACTGGTTTCAATCTCATTATCTTCAATTAATTGATTGCAAGCTCTTGAAAATTCGCCGAGCATCAGGTTTAAATTGGATTCGAAAACCACTTCGTAATGAATGGAATTTGACTTGAAAGGTTGGGCTGCAAATGGACAGAAATTAAGTCCGATTACAATTTTTTCAATCCAGCTTTTTGTAGTGTTGATGATTTCTATTGATGATTGCAATTGTTTGATTTTTATTTTTTTTTAAAACAGTTCCGTTTGACCACTAATGTCTTCTTTTATAACTTCCCATTCCATGTCTACAGATTTTGAATAATCAATGAGTTTTGCACCAATTGCTTTCGATCCCATTACTTCCACTAAATCTGCGACTTTAAATTTTCTGGTGGAAACGAGCTGACCTCTTCCTGTATTCACTTTCAAAATAGGATCTGGATTTGTTGAAGCAGCTTCAAGCATATTTTCCTTTCCTTCTTTTATAAATAAAAACTTAGTATTTAGGGTTGTGGTTTCTATTTTAAAACGCTTGATGTTATACTGAAGTTTTTCATTGTCAAGGTAAACAGCAGATATTACTTTTTCAGGATAATATTTTTCGATGAGCATTATTTTTTCTGATTCAAAACGCTGCATCAATTCTTGATCAGTTATTTCGTAATTCCCATCATTGTAAAGCACCAGTATTCTATCTTCTGCATCAAACATGCCCAAATAAGACCCTTTTTCTTCAGTATTTAATCGGCCAAATTTATCATCAAACCATAATTTCTTTGCGCTTAATGTGGACTTTCCTGCTTCTTTAAATTTAATGGTTCGAACCGGATATTTGGTTGCTTGATTTCCTATGCTACCCCTACCTTTAATTTCTAATTCTTCAAAATAAAAATCCAATTCTTTAATTCTTGCAGTACAGTTTGGACTTAAAGATATTTTTACCACTTCAGCTTCACCATTGGCATTGGCAGAAAAATAATGCACTTTACTTTTTTCGGAACCTTTAGTTAAATCGTATTCTTTATCCCTTGTAACACCGGTTACATTAAATCTTTTGGAATAGCTTACTCCAGATTTTCCATCCAAATAAATCATATTATACGTTGTACGTTCATCATTTTTTTGAAACACAGCAACATAAATAATGTCTTTTCCAATAAATACTTTGTCTGATACGCGAACGACTTTCATTTTGCCTGCTTTTGTAAATGCAATAATATCGTCTAAGTCGCTACACTCAATTATAAATTCATCTTTTTTTAATCCGGTTCCAATAAAACCATCTGCAAAATTTGCATACAATTTAGTGTTTGCGATAGCTACAGATTTGGCTAGGATAACATCAAACTGTTTGATTTCTGTTTTACGCTCTCTCCCTTTGCCATATTTTTTTAAAAGATTTTCATAATACGAAATGGCAAAATCAGTAAGGTTGTCAAGGTCGTGTTTTACTTGTTTGATATCCGCTTCTAAACCTTTTATTTGTTCGTTCAATTCATCAATATCAAGTCGATAAATTCTTCGTACAGGCTTTTCAGTTAGTTTTAAAATGTCTTCACGGGTTATAGCTCTTTTTAGTTTTTTCAAGAAGGGTTGAAAAGCTTTATCAATCGCCAATATTACTTTATCCCATGTTTCGTGTTTCTTTTCAAGTTCTTGATAAATTTTTTCTTCAAAAAATATTTTTTCTAAAGAAGTATAATGCCATTTTTCATGTAGCTCAGCCAACTTGATTTCAAGTTCTTGTTTGAGAAGGTTTTTTGTATTATCTGCAGAAGTTTTTAATAAATCTATTACAGAAAGAAACATTGGTTTTTTGTCTACAATTACGCATGCATTAGGCGAAATACTTACTTCGCAATCGGTGAAAGCAAACAAGGCATCAATGGTAATATCTGGTGAAATGCCGGGTGCCAATTCGATTATGATTTCGATATCAGCAGCGGTGTGATCGAGTACTTTTTTTATTTTTATTTTACCTTGATCATTTGCTTTTACAATACTTTCCATCAATTGCGTGGTAGTAACGCTAAAGGGTACACTACGGATAACCAATGTTTTTTTATCTTGCTCTTCAATGCTGGCTCTAACCCTAATTTTTCCACCTCTTTTTCCTTCCAAATAATTGGAAGCGTCCATCATTCCACCTGTTTGAAAATCGGGTAAAATGTCAAACTTTTTACCTTTTAGATATTTGATTGAAGCATCTATTAGTTCACAAAAATTGTGTGGTAATATTTTTGTTGCCAAACCAACTGCAATCCCTTCGGCCCCTTGAGCCAATAATAAAGGAAATTTCATGGGTAAAGTTACCGGTTCGTTTTTTCTTCCATCATAACTCAATTGCCAATTGGTTGTTTTGGCATTGAAAGCCACTTCTAGTGCGAATTTGCTTAAGCGAGCTTCAATATATCTGGCAGCTGCGGCATCATCTCCTGTTCTTACATCGCCCCAATTACCTTGAGTTTCTATTAAAATATCTTTTTGTCCAAGGTTTACAATGGCATCTCCAATACTGGCATCTCCATGCGGATGATATTGCATACTTTGTCCGATGATGTTTGCCACTTTATTAAAACGACCATCATCCATTTCTTTCATGGCATGTAGAATCCTGCGCTGAACAGGTTTTAAACCATCTTCAATTGCGGGGACAGCACGTTCTAATATTACATAGCTTGCATAATCTAAAAACCAAGTTTTATATTGTCCGCTTACCCCTTTATCACTGTGGGTGTATTCTTCTTTAATTTTTTTAGTTGCCATATTGTACCAATTGTCTTAATCTTCCTTTGAATGATATTTAATTTCAAAATCCTTCATCATGCCTATTTCACCTTGAACTGTATACAAGTCCATTGCTAGCATCACTTTCAAGCGCCATAATAAATATGCTGAGCTGGTGGTTTCTTTTGTTTTAGAAGAAAAGTTATTGATTATTTTACCCGCTTTTTGCCAATCAGGCATGATGTATTTTTTCAATTCTCCATCATAGTAATCGTAATCAAACTGAGCCAGTTTTTTTCCGCCTTCTAAAATTCTAACCCCTTTATTTTCTGAACATAATTTTGTCCATTCATCAGGGTCAACTTCAAATTCACTCGGTGTAATTTCTCGAGCCAATTTTTTTGCTTTTAAAAATTCTTTTGCAGGGATTTGAGATAACCAGGTTGGATAAAATATGTTTCCTTTTTCATTGATAAACGGAAGGTTGTTTAAATACAAGATATTTACGCGACCTTGAAATGCTTTCATAAAAGGAAGTAGCCAATAATAGCCACTAACATTTTGTTTGTTTTGTGCTGCCCAAATCCAAATGATTTCTGTTTCATTTTCTTGCATGAAAATTGCCAAACTGTTTGCGGTTTCATTATCATCAACCTCAATATGTGAAATTTTGGGTTCAAAGTCTCCCCCATTTAAAACCGATTTCCACCAATGGTTTCTAGCTTCTATGCCTTCTTCAGCATAAATATTTTCTAAAGGCCCAACAGAATAATCATCTTTTATTAAAACAACATTGCCTGATAGTGATTCATCTAATTCAATAGCAGATTTCAAAACAGGAACATCGGGTTCATTAAAAACAACATGTATCATTTTGTATTTTTTAAATTCTATTTAATATTTTTTGTGAAATTATTTTGACGCATCTTCCACCAAATCAAGTTCTACTTTTAAATTTTCAATAATAAATTCCTGGCGTTGTGGCGTATTTTTACCCATATAATATTCCAACAAGTTTTGAATGTGTTCGCCTTGTTCCATAATTACAGGTTGAAGTTTCATATCTGCACTAATGAATCGAGCAAATTCACCTGGACTAATTTCACCCAAACCTTTAAAGCGAGTTATTTCTGGTTTAACACCCAACTTTTTCATCGCTGCTTGCTTTTCAGTTTCGTCGTAGCAATAAATGGTTTCTTGTTTATTACGCACCCTAAATAAAGGTGTTTCTAAGATATATACATGTCCATTCTTAACTAAATCTGGGAAAAATTGTAAGAAAAATGTCATCAACAACAAACGAATGTGTAGACCATCAACGTCGGCATCGGTAGCAATGATGATATTGTTGTAACGCAAGCCTTCGTAACCTTCTTCAATATTTAAAGCATGTTGTAGAAGGTTGAATTCTTCATTTTCATACACTACTTTTTTGGTTAAGCTATAGCAATTCAATGGCTTTCCACGCAAACTGAAAACGGCTTGTGTATTAACGTTTCTTGCTTTTGTAATCGATCCACTAGCACTATCTCCTTCCGTGATAAAAATAGAAGATTCTTTTTGTTTTTCTATGATGGTATCTTTTTCTTTACCTGTTGGCTCATCGTTATAATGGTACTTACAATCGCGTAATTTCTTGTTGTGCAAATTGGCTTTTTTAGCCCTTTCATTCGCCAGTTTTTTTATACCCGCCAATTCTTTTCTTTCTCTTTCATTTTGTTCGATGCGCTTTTTAATAGCATCAGAAACAGTTGGATTGCGATGTAAAAAATTATCTAATTCGCGCATTAAAAATTCACCAACAAAATTTTTCATGCTTGGACCATCTTCATAGACTGTTTGAGATCCCAATTTTGTTTTTGTTTGACTTTCAAAAACTGGCTCTTGAACACGAACAGAAATCGCTGCGCAAATGCTTCCTCTTATGTCCGATGCATCATAATCTTTTTTGAAAAACTCTCGAATTGTTTTAACAAATCCTTCTCTGAAAGCTGCTAAATGTGTTCCACCTTGTGTGGTAAATTGCCCGTTTACAAAACTATAATACTCTTCACCATAGCCATTGCCATGTGTAAATGTTACTTCTATATCTTCCCCTTTAATATGAACAATTGGGTAACGAATTTCATCTTCATTTACTTTGCTCGCCAATAAATCATGTAAGCCATTTTTACTCACATATCGCTTGCCATTTAAATTCATCACCAAACCTGCATTCAAATAACAATAGTTCCAAAATTGTTTATCCAAATATTCTTGTACGAAATGAAAGTTTTTGAAAACGGTATCATCAGGAACAAAGGTTACAAAAGTTCCATTGCTTTCTTTTGAAACCAATTCTTTATGTTCTTTTAAAAGAATTCCTTTTTCAAATTCTGCTGTTTTTTCTTTTCCATCGCGATAAGCCGTCACTTTAAAATGATTACTCAAAGCGTTAACGGCCTTTGTACCTACCCCATTTAAACCCACACTTTTTTGAAAAGCTTTGCTGTCGTATTTAGCTCCTGTATTGATTTTACTCACCACATCTACCACTTTACCTAAAGGAATACCTCTGCCATAATCACGCACCGAAATGGTATTTCCATTGATGGTAACATCTACGTGTTTGCCATAACCCATAGTGTGTTCATCAATGCAATTGTCTATTACCTCTTTAATCAGAACATAGACGCCATCGTCTGGACTACTTCCATCACCAAGTTTTCCGATGTACATGCCGGGTCGCAAGCGGATATGCTCTCTCCAGTCGAGACTTTTAATACTATCTTCATTATATGCAAATAAATCTTTTTCAGTCATGGGGCAGTTAGTTAAACAATGTCAAAAGCAAAAAATATTTTTATTTTAGCTTGCGAATGTAATTTATTGTAGTTGTTTTTTACTATGTTGATTTATCCACAAATTTGCAATAATGTGTGTAAAACAAAACTATTTATACGAATTGATTAGCTTTGAAAATATTATTCACATAAAATTTTTGTTATCCAAATAGAAACCAACAAAGAAAGCATTGCCAATTTGGCTTTGAGTAGGCAGGATGAAAATGATGCATTTCGACAATTTCTTAAAAATAGGGATTCAGAAACGATTGATAACATTGTATTTGAACTTAATTCAACTATTGAACAACAAATTGATTGTACGCAATGTGGTGCTTGTTGTAAAGGGTTGATGATAAACGTAACACAAGAAGAATCTGAGTCGGTAGCCAATTATTTTAAAATACCAGTAAGCGCATTCAAAGAAAAATATATTGAGGAAGGTGAAAGTGGATTAATGATCATTAACACCATACCTTGTCATTTTTTAGATGAAAAAAAATGTACGATTTACGAAAATCGGTTCAATGAATGTAGAGAATTTCCGCATTTGCATAAACCCAATTTCAACGATCGATTGTTTGGAACGCTTATTCATTATAGTATTTGTCCTATAATTTATAATGTAGTAGAACAATTGAAAATAGAAATGCAATTTTTTAAAAATCAACCATTAATAGAAAAAATATGAATTTAAATTTAAGTAATAAAAATGCTTTGGTGTGTGGTAGCTCTCAAGGTTTGGGCTTGGCATCAGCTATTGAAATTTCTTTATTGGGTGCGTCAATTACATTGATGGCAAGAGATGAGGAGAAATTAAAAATTGCAGTTGGCAAATTAGATACTTCAAAAGGGCAAAAGCACGATTACGTTGTAGCGAATTTTTCAAGCCATCAAAATGTTCATGAGGCAATACATGCTTTTTTGGCAACAGGAAAAACCATTCATATTTTAGTCAACAATACCGGTGGCCCAGCTGGTGGAAAAGCCATAGATGCTACAATAGAATCGTTTTTAGAAGCTTTCAATAATCATTTGGTATGTAATCATATACTTACACAAGCAGTAGTAAAAGGAATGAAGGAAGCGGGATTTGGCCGAATTATAAATGTGATTTCTACTTCTGTAAAACAACCCATTGCAGGATTGGGCGTAAGCAATACCATTAGAGCAGCTGTAGCCAATTGGAGCAAAACATTATCTGTGGAGTTGGGTGGTTTTGGCATTACGGTAAATAATGTGCTTCCTGGATTTACCCAAACGGTACGTGCTGATTATGTAATCGATAAAAAATCAAAGGATTCGGGCAAATCGCCAGAACAAGTTATGCAAGAACTTGTATCTGAAATACCAGTGGGTAGAATCGGGCAACCTGAAGAGTTTGGTGCGGCAGTTGCCTTTTTATGTTCGCCTGCTGCAGCCTATATTAATGGCATTAATCTTCCGGTAGATGGAGGAAGAACGGGTTGTTTGTAATTATATCAGACTATGTAATTCAATTTTCTAATTTTCAAATACCAATTAAAACTTCGGGCATTTCGATTGGTAAGTGGGATCGTAAATATGGTTTGGTGAAAATGCTTTATACGACATCGTTAGTTCAATACCCCCTCTATGTTGCGAAGCCGGAACCAATTTTCCTACATTGATATCATAAGTTGTACCAAAACTAAATTTGTAATAATCCAATTTTATTACCGGAATTATGGCATCATTTAATCTGTAAAATAAACCACCAGATATACTCACTTTTTCGTCGTTATCAGTTTGAATTAAATCGTGTGTAACCATTACGCCGCCTTGTCCTTGCGCTGCACCGCCTTGTTTAAATAAATCTAGATAAAAAGTTGCGCGATCATAATCACTTGTTTGTGTAACTAAACCAGCATTTAAAACATATTTTGGATTTAATTTAAAATCGTTTTGCGGTTGAAAAGAAACTTTAGGTTTGGTAAAATGAAATAATCCAAATGCTAGATAGTAAGATGAAGATTGACCGGATTCGCCACTGATGCTAATTCCTGCGGTAGGATCAAAATAGGTTAATCGTGTATTGGTTAGCGTTTGATGCGTAGGGTTTGATGCACTAAATGAACCGCCCAAATATTGATCATCAAATTGCAATTTGGTTGGATCAAATTGTTGCATCACCGGACCCGCCATAAAAGCTGCAGAAAGAAACGTTCTTTTAGATTCGCTTAGTGATTTGTGATAATTTAGAAACGGTAGAAATTGTGTTCTGCTTAATTTAGAATCGCCCGCCATATCATTTGTTGTTTGAAATCCAAATGTTACAAAATCGCCAGATTGATAAGAAACCATTTTTTTGAATTCAGCTGCCAATGCAATGGTTTTAAAAGGAACGGTTACACTTTGCCATTGGTTTCTAAATCCGGATGTTACGCGGACATCACCATTAAACAATCCGGCAATTGCAGGATTTCTCAAAACAGGCAAATCGTAAAATTGTGAGAAATTGACATCCTGCGCTTTTGACATTTGCGACAAAATGAGTACGAAAAGAATGACGAATAATGAGGTGTAGATTTTGTTTTTCATAGTGGATATTTATTTTAAAATCGTTGTATTCCCTTTGTGAAAATAAACGGTGCCATTGTCACATGTAACTTCTGCGATGTACACATAAACATCAGGAGTTGCAGGCACGCCATTTACTTTTCCATTCCAACCATATTTAGGGTCATTAGGTTGAAAATGTTGCTTTTCAAAAACTACATTTCCCCATCTGTTAAACACCCTAAACGATTTTACGGTTATGCCCGTACCCCTTACAATCAACATATCATTTACGCCATCACCATCAGGCGTAAATGCATTGGCAACAAACACTTGTGCATTTTTGCAAAATGTTACTACATAAAGCGAATCAACAGCTGTACAACCAAATTTATTTTGAACAGTCAGCAAAAGCATCTGATTTCCTGTAACTGTCAACGAAGGATTTGGACAATTATTGCAACTTAATTGATTAGAAGGGCTCCAATTGTAAGAAACGTTTGACCCTAAAGGAACGGTACTATTTAATGTAATGATAGATCCAGTTTGCGCACTGATATCTGGACCAACATTTACTGCAGGATTTTGTCCAATCATTAAATACACAGAAGCCGTATCTGTAAAGCATCCCATGGCATCATAACCAACAACGGTATACGCAGTGCTTACATTTGGCGTAGCTATAGGATTAGCAATGTTTGGATTATTTAATCCTATTGATGGCGACCATTGATATCGTGTTGCCCTGTTTGCATTCAACTGAATTGATTTTCCTTGACAAACTGTATCATTTGGAGAAACAATCATATCAAATGGCTGAACAACATTTACTTTAATTGAATCTATATTTCTACAACCACTTGTATTCGTTCCTTCGATAAAATAAGTGGTTGTAGTAGATGCTGTAACAGTTGGGTTTTCGCAATTTGTACAGCTTAATCCATTTGCAGGAGACCATGAATAGTTACTTCCGCCAGACACGCTTAATGAAGCATTTGAACCTCTACATAAGTTAACATCATTTCCTGTAATTAATCTTGGTGTTGGATTTACAAAAATCTTAAACACTTTTACTAATGCTGTACAATGAGCTACTGTTTCTCCTTGTATTTCTACTAACCCCGATTGAATTTGTGTAGTCGTATTTGTTGCCACAAAAGGCATGATATGACCAGTTCCTCTAGGTGCTAATCCAATGCTAGGATTTGAATTTGTCCATGAATATTGAGTACCAGCATTAGGCCCATTTAAAAATATGGTATCTGTTATTTTTCCATTACAAATGATTACATCTAATATATTGTTGATTAACGGAGAAGGATTTATAACAATAAAAAATATGCGCTGAACTGGATTACATCCATTATAAATTCCGGTTACTGTTATTTGTGCATTTACACTTGCCAATCCATTATTTATTGCGGTAAAAGATGGAACAACGCCTACTCCATTTGCAGCCAAACCAATATTTGTATTTGAATTGTTCCAAGTAAATGACGCTCCAGATACACTACCTATAAATTGAATCTGATTTATCGTTTCACCCGAACAAACTGTAATATTGTCGGGTTGTTGTACGGTTAAGTTGGGATTAACTTGTATGTTGAAACTATGACTAACTGAAGGACAGTTCAAATACGAATTCGTAACAATGACATTTGCTGTTGTAATTGTATTGCCTGAATTTGAGGTTATAAATGGAAGTATATTGCCAATCCCAGAACTAGCCAAACCTATGCTGGAATTATTGTTTACCCAATTTATGCTTGAGCCATTTGATGGGATATTAAAATCAATCAAAGAAGTGGTTTGTTCATTGCAATATGTTTGATTTGTTGGTGAGGTAAAATTTAAATTTGGTGCAACTGCTATAAAAAATGATTTAGGCAATCCATTACATCCATTTAAAACGGGCATAACAGAAATAAAAGCGGTATCTGAAAACGATGTGTTATTCAATGGTGTGAATGGAGAAATATTTCCTGTTCCATTAGTAGATAATCCAATGTTTGAATTGTTGTTATTCCAATTAAATAAAGTGCTGGATAAGCTGCTATTAAAATCTACTAATGTTGTTGAAGCCCCAAAACAAACTAGTTGATTTTGTGGCTGAATCACATCTGGAGTTGGGTTTACTTGAATGGTAAAATTTTGCGTATTTCCAACACAGCCTTGAAAATTTGGCGTTACTGAAATCTGCGCAATTATAGAAGCGCCTGTTGTATTTATTGCTAGAAAAGCAGCGATGTTTCCACTGCCATTTCCTTGTAAACCAATTGACGTTTGTGCATTTGTCCAGGTTATTGCAGCGTTTGATGGTAAAACAGCAAATTGAATTGGGTTGGTTTGAATTCCGTTACACACAATTTGATTATTAAGCGGAGAAACTACAGGGGTAGGATTTACCAAAATATAAAATGTTGAAGGAGTACCTGCACAGCCATTGTAAATTGGCGTTACAGTTATGTTTGCGTTTTTTGGAATTGAGCTTGCATTTGAAGCCGTAAAAATATTGATGTTGCCTAAGCCTGAACTAGCCAAACCAATTGATGGATCATTATTTTGCCAAGAATAAGTGGTGTTGGGATTTGTATTATTTGTAAAAACTACAGGGTTTGTGAAACTTCCATTACAAATTGTTTGGTTTGTAGGTTGATTCACAGTGGGTGTTGGTTGAACTGAAATCATAAAAGAAGGTGCGGTATAAGCACAACCTAGAGCAATTACAGACAACGTGATGTTTGCTTGAACGGCTGCATTGGTTGAATTGATTGCAGTAAACCTTGGAATATTCCAATTGCCTGAATCTGCAAGACCGATAGCCGTATTATCATTGCTCCATGAAAAATTTCCACCAGGATGTAATGAAGCCAAAGCAATAGTTGGTGATATAGCGCCATTACAAAGAGACATATCTTGAGGCTGTGTAAATACTGGAATTGGTTTTATAAAAATGGACTTTGTTAATGTATCAGAACAGCCATTGTTATTTACAGCTATCAAACTAACCAAATGTGTGCCTGGCGTGTTGAAAATAACGTTTGCTTGATTTGAAGTTGTCGAAAACCCTTCATCCGTTTGCCATTGCAAATGATCAACACTATCTAATGCGTTGAAATTATGTGTAAATAAAACAGAATCTCCTGCACAAGCATTCAATGGACCTGAAATATTTCCTGTTGGAAAATTCCAAATGTTTATTCTAACTAATTTATTGATTGAATCTACACAACCATTTACATTGGTTACGATTAATTTAATATTCCTCGCTCCGGAAGTGCTATAAGTCTGCGTTTCAGTTGCGTTATTGCCAATACTGCCATTTCCAAAATTCCACGAATAAGAAGCAATTCCTGACGTCGATGTTGAAGTGTTTGTAAATTGTAAGGTTGAATACCCACAAAATTGCTCTATTGTGTATGTAAAATCTGCATCTACTTTATCGATTGAAATACTATCGGAGCCAGATAATAACAAACTACATCCTGAAGCAAAATTTATGGTTACGTTTGGAACGTAATGCCCTTCCAGTGAATAAGTATGTGCAATTGTTGGAAGAGCAGTTGTAATTGTTGATCCATCACCAAACGCCCAAATGTATGAAGTTGCGTTTGTAGCATTTGCATTAAAACTAATGGTTTGATTACCGCAAAAATTTCCACCGGTATAATTAAAACTGCCTGTTGGTTGATTGATCATTACATTTTCACTTGTGCTACCAACGCATCCGTTTGGCAAGGTAACGGTCATGCTTACCTGATAGTTTCCTGTCGTTAAATAGGTATGATTTACAGTATCACCAAATCCTGTTGTGCCATCTCCAAAATTCCATAGCACTTGCGTTGCAGGTTGATTGTTATTATAAAAGGTGATGGTATGGGGCGCACAAGGCGCATTATTGGTTGAACTCTGAAATGTTGGCGAAAATGCTCCAGAAATATTCACTTTAACCGTATCTCTACAACCGAAATTATTAAACGGAATCATTTCTAGCCATAACGTTGAAGCGCTTGGTGGACCTGGATTTAAAACAGCATGCTCACCATTGGCTAATAAAGTACTAAAACTTTGATTCCACCAATTGTACGTTTGAAATCCCGGAGGCGCATCCAATACTGTAATGTTGGGATAGTTGCAATTGTAATTTACACTCAATGCCTCGCCACAATTGCTTTCTACATCTACATAAGCATATCCCCAATGGCCACGGCGCACACAATCGGCAGTTGTAAATTCGATGTACATCGTTCTGCCTACATAGGCCCTCATGCTTATAAAAACAGAAGACCATGGCTTATAAATAACAGCAGTATCAACAGTAGATCTGGCAAAACCAGGTAAACTTGATGTTGAAATGTATTCAAATGAGGCGCAACCAACGTAAGCATTTGCAGCGGAATCAAACAAACGCGCTACAAATCGAGGTTGTGACCATGTGGTATGATTGGGATCTTCAAAAACAACGGCGTAATTATATTTAAATGAAAAGTTACTGTCGTTTTGTGGAACCCTGATTTTATAAGAAATACGCTCTGCTTGTGCTCCAATATTTGTGTTTCCTAATCTTACAGCAAAATTGCTTCCATCTGGAGGATTGGTAGGGAATAATCCAAACGGATCAATTGCAGATGGCATTGTACGTCTGATTATTCTATGCCTATTGTTGATTGCCGCAGAAGGTGTAACTGTTATTTGATTTACTGTTCCAATCGTATCAACAGAACCCGTAAAACAAGACCATCCCGTAAAATTTCCATTTTCAAAATCAAGGTTATTGGGACATTCTGAAGTTGTTCTAGAAGTTAAATTATTTTGTTTGAATGTATTAAATGGAGTTTGTGAAACAATTTTCTTTTTTGAGATAAAAACATCAGAATGATTCAAAATTCCCATTTGTCCATTTTTTGAAACAACAGCCTGCTCGTTATCAAAACCAAAACACAAGTCGATATCTAACTGCTTAATTATTTCACCTTGTTGGTTTATTTTGTACCAATTAGAATCTTTTAAAACAACGGTAAATTGGCTATTGAAATCATATACTAAATCATAAAGGCATGGTACAATTATTTGGCCTGTTTCGTTTATAAATCCCCATTTCTCATTATGTTGAACAGCTGCGAAATGATTTGAAAAATTACGTGCACCCGTAAAGTAGTTGCTTGATATACATTGGTTTTCTGCATTGATGAATGAAAATTGATCATCTTTTAAAACCCTTGCGAATCCATTTTTAAATGGCTCAACCTCTTGCCAAGTTGGCATTTCAATTGCTGATAATGTGGCTTTTTGATTCGTGTTTTGTCCGAATACATGGCACCCGAGCAAAAAAAATAGGATGGGTAGAAGTGTTTTCATCGGCAAATTGGATATTATCACATAGCGTGACGGTTAATAGGTTGATTTATTAACGAAAGATTTATCCAATTATTATGTAAATGAAAAAATAATTTTTCAGGAGGAGATTTTTATGCGAAAAATGTCCTTAACACCACATGTTTTTTCATAAGAAAATGGTGAAATTTTTTTAATGGCTTAATAAGTATAATCTGTTATGAGATAATAGTCATAATTACAATTTTGATAAAAAAACATAAACGTAAATTCATCAAAATTTATTGTATTATATTATGATGGTTATAATTAAAAGTAAATGACTATCCGCTATTCGGTGCATTGGGCATACCATGAATATGAAATAGCAACGTTTAAGAAGTTATGAAATAGCCTTTTACCATGTTTTCTTCTATTGAATTTATA
>VFKL01000021.1 GCA_009885535.1 Chitinophagaceae bacterium
ACTCTCCGTAGAAAAATCTGAAAAAAAATTATTTATATTCATTTTGCTAATTTAAGTAGCAAATATACTAAATAAATTAGTTTGCACCTAATTACGGATAGTCATTAAACAATTTATATCCCGCATATAACTTTATATTTGTATTCTAATCTTCTTACCATGTTAACGCCCTCCTCAAAAACAACACAAAGAAAAATTTTATAACCACAAAAATGCAACTCATATTATTTGAATTCCATTTTGTAAGCAGCCTATTTCAAAAAATATACCATTATGTGCTTTTCAACGCCTAGCAATTTTTTGCGAATATTATTGTTTTTACTTCTGTCCGCTTTGTTTTCCAACATATCAAAAGCAAACGACTCGGATGTCATTAATAATTTACGTCCTTATAAAATAGTTATACTTGGATCTTCTACTGCTTATGGCACTGGGGCAAGTACTTACGATAGTTCTTGGGTTGGAAAATATCAACAATACCTCAAAAACAAAAATTCGCTTAATGAAGTGGTTAATCTGGCGATTCCCGGTGTCACCACCTATAATAATTTAAGACCCGATTATTATACTGCACCAGCGGGAAGACCTTCAACCATTTATGGAAACAACATTACAGCAGCCATAAATATGAATCCCGATGCCATTATTATTAATATGCCTTCAAATGACGCGGTTAATTATTATACATTAGATGAACAAAAAGAAAATGTTGAAGCAACTATCTATTTAGCCGATTCGGCAAATATTCCAGTATGGATAACAACCAGCCAACCCAGAAACAATCTGAATGAAGAACAAATGGCTTTATTAACTGGGTTTCGCGACTGGGTATTAACAAGATTTGGAAATAAATCTGTAGATTTTTGGAATAATGTTGCCAATACAAATGGAAGTATTGCTGATTATTATGATTACGATGCGGTTCATGTAAACAATTTTGGACACGAATTATTTTTTTCCAGAATGAAAGCGGCTTGTATACTTGATTCTATAACGGCAAGACAAATAAATGTACTTGCCGGAAATGATACCACGCTGATATTGCCCAACAATCAATTTGTTTTACGTGGTAATGTATCGAGTGTTAACAATGGTAATATCAATTATTCTTGGACAAAAATCGCAGGGCCTGCATTATTTACAATAGAAAATGAAAATCAAATTGATGCAACCGTTTCGAATTTGGTAGAAGGAAATTATTCTTTCGAATTAAGCGCTGTTGATTCATTATTAAACACAAAAAAAGACACCATAAATATTATTGTAAAAACAAGGATATTGATTGATTTCGGACCAACCACTACAACAGGTGCTGATATAAATGGCAATTATTGGAACAATGTTACCAGCGGTACGGAAGGCGTAAAGTTACAAAATGCAGTTACAACCAATAACCTCATTACACCATTGGGATTACAAATTGTTAATCGTATTGATGGCCTTTTTAATGTATTAAGCCAAGGTGTAAATACAGGAAGTACCATTGGTGATGTTGGCGATTATCCAAATAGCGTAACTACGGATTATGCATTTGCTTTTTTCAATACCGATATGGGGAAATGGAAAATAACAGGTTTAGATAGCTTAAAAGAATATTCTGTGAAGTTCTGGGGAACTAGAAACGCAACAGATGTTCGTGTGATAGAAATAAAAAGAGCAGATGAAAGCGTATGGAAATCGTATGAAGCGGCAAATAATACAAACTATAACAATGCTGCCATTTTTACTATTCGCGGAAAATCAGAGATGACATTTGATATTAAAATACCAGCAAACAGTTCTTTTGGGCATATTTGTTTATTGGATATTACCAGAAGAACGCCTGCAGATATTACCAATTTACCACCAACAGCAATTGCCGGAAACGATGTAAATATCACGCTTCCAATAAATACTGTTCAATTAGATGGCAACCAATCTTTCGACAACGATCAAACCATTACAACATTTGAGTGGAGAAAGATATCTGGTCCATTGGTTTATACACTTACAAATACCAACAATGCCGTTGCAACAGCTTCTGGTTTAGAAGTAGGTGTTTATAAATTTGAGATAAAAGTTACCGATTCGGAAGGCGGTACCGATTTAGACACCGTTGTTGTAAATGTGGGCGATAGGATTTTAATCGATTTCGGAAACACCATCACAACTTCTCCGGATACCCTTGGAAAATATTGGAATAATGTTACCTCTGGAACAGAAGGCGTAAAACTAATCAATGCGTTAACTGTTGGAAATGCAACTACAAATATTTCTCTTGAAGTAATCAGTAGAATAGATGGCACATTTAATACTGCTGGTCCTGGTGTAAACACTGGTAATACAACTGGAGCCGTTAATGAATATCCCAATTCTGTAACCACCGATTATGCATTTGCTCATCCAAGTACAAACAATGGCGCATGGAAAATATCTGGATTAGACAGTTCCAAAATATATTCCATCAAATTTTGGGGAAACAGATCACCTGTTTCAGATAATAGAGAAATAGAAATCAAAACAAGCGAAGATTCAATTTGGAAGTCATATAATTCATCAAACAATGCAAATTATAATAATGCTGTTATCATTGATATCTATGGAAAATCTTCGGTTGTTTTTAATATTCGAGTAAAAACAGAAAGTGCATTTGGATATATCAGTTTAATTGATATCAATTATTCTAAACCTTGTATTGTAACAAATAGTACAACAGATGTAGCCGTTTGTAAAAGCCAACTTCCTTACACTTGGAATAATATTAATTATACCACTGCTGGAACATTTACCAAATATCTGATCAATGCAAATGGTTGCGATTCTATTGCTACTTTAAATTTGGTTGTTAATGATTCTTCTTCGAGTGTTACTAATGCTTCTACTTGCAAAAGCTTTGGTTCTTTTATTTGGAATGGAAATAGCTACAACGAAACAGGTGTTTATTCAGTAACCTTATCTAATGCAAATGGATGTGATTCTATTGTTACTTTAAATTTGGTTGTTAATGATTCAACAGCTAGTACTACTAACGCTTCAATTTGTGTAAATCAAATACCATATGTTTGGAACGGGAATAATTATAATATTTCTGGCATTTATTCATTAACGTTAGCAAATGTAAATGGTTGTGATTCCATTGCTTCTTTAGATTTGATTGTTAATGATTTATCTGAAAGCAATACGAATATCACGATTTGCAATAATCAAACGCCATATGTTTGGAACGGTAATAGCTATGATATTTCTGGAACTTATTCAGTAACCCTTTCTAATGCAAATGGATGTGATTCTATTACATCTCTAAACATAACAATCAATGATACTTCTTCTAGTATAACAGACGCAACCATTTGCGCTAATCAAACTCCTTATGTTTGGAATGGTAACAACTATAATAATTCTGGTATTTATTCGGTAACCTTAACTAGTGAAAATGGATGTGATTCTATTGCATCTTTAAATTTGGTTGTTAATGAATTATCTGAAAGTGTTGACAACATCTCAATTTGTACCAATCAAACACCTTATGTTTGGAACGGAAATAATTATAACATTTCTGGCGCTTATTCGGTTACGTTAGTAAATGATAATGGATGCGATTCGGTTGCTTCTTTAAATTTAATTATTAATGATTCTTCTTCTAGTGTTTCCAACATTAGCATTTGTACTAATCAAACACCTTATGTTTGGAACGGAAATAATTATACCATTTCTGGAACTTATTCAGTTACCCTTTCTAATGCAAATGGATGTGATTCCATTGCATCTCTAAATTTAACAATCAATAACACTTCTTCTAGCATAACTGAGGCAACCATTTGTGCAAACCAAACACCTTATGTTTGGAACAATAATAATTATAACATTTCTGGCGTTTATTCGGTAACGTTAGTAAATGCTAATGATTGCGACTCTGTTGCTACTTTAAATTTGGTTGTTAATGATTTATCAGAAAGTGTTGACAACATCTCGATTTGTACCAATCAAACGCCTTATGTTTGGAACGAAAATAATTATTCAACTTCTGGCGTTTATTCGGTTACGTTAGTAAATGCTAATGGATGCGATTCGGTTGCTAATTTAAACTTAACCATTAACAATACAACTTCTAGTATTACCAACATTATCATTTGTACAAATCAAGCGCCTTATGTTTGGAACGGTAACAACTATAATAATTCTGGTTCGTATTCAGTTACTAGAACCAATGCTAATGGATGCGATTCGATTGCCACTTTAAATTTGACCATCAACGCTTTACCAATTGTAAGTGCAGGAACATATAATAACGTAAGTGTTTTAGTTTCAAGCTTACCTCTAATTGGTTCTCCTGTTGGCGGAACATTTAGCGGAGCCAGTGTTTTAAATAATACATTCAGACCATCTGTAGCAGGATCAGGAACATTTAATGTAACTTATACATACACAAATCCTGTAACAGGTTGTACAAACACTGCTACAACTACTATTACCGTTACTTGTAATTTTACTGTAGCCGCTACAATAACAGGAAGCACAAATGCTTGTTTAAATACAACACCAGGTGATAGTGCGGTTTATAGCATTACCACAACAGATGCTACAACATATACTTGGTCTGTTTCAAATGCTACCACCATGAGAATTAGTAATATAAAAACCAACAATTCTGTAAAAATTCTTTATACCACTGCATTTACAACAGGTACAGTAACGGTAAATATTAGAGGCTGTAATGGAACAACGATAGCTAAAACGCTCAATATAACTAAAAGCGCACCAGCGGCTCCTGTTACAACAGCAGGATCTCGTTGTGGTTCGGGCAGTATTTTATTAAGTGCTGCTTTGGTTTCTGGTACTACTATAAATTGGTATTCTGCTGCAACCGCAGGAACTTTGCTTGCAACGGCTACCAATAATTTTAATACGCCATCTATCACAGCAAATACCACATATTATGCTCAAGCAATAACTGGAATTTGTTTGTCTGCAACAAGAAAAGCTGCAATTGCAACAATAAATGTATTGCCAAATGTAGTTACCACATTATCAAATGCTACAAAATGTAAAACAGATACCGCATCGATAACAGCAACAGCTACTGCTGGTTTAACAATAGATTGGTATGCAGATTCTACAACATCAATAGTTTTAAAATCTGGCACAGCAACAGGAATTAATAAATTAATTACACCACTATTATCTGCTACTACGCTTTATTGGGCAGTACAAAGAAATCTTACAACAGGTTGTAGATCTTCTCAAAGAAAAAGGGTAACTGTATTTGTGTATGTGGCTCCTGCAGCTCCGGCAGCAACTGGTGCTAAAAGATGTGGAACAGGAACGGTTGTTTTAAATGCAACCTTACCGGTTAATCCATCTGGTACAGTAGCATGGTATAATGTAGCAACAGGTGGAACATCTGTTTCTACTACAGCCAATTACACCACTAATTCAATATCAACAAATACTACTTATTATGTTGAATCAAAAACAACTTCTACAGGATGTGCTTCATTAATGAGAACGCCTGTATTGGCAACCATTAATGCACTTCCTGCTGTACCGGTGGCCATTGCAGGAACAGGTTGTACAGGTTCACGAATTACAATTGGCGGTACTGTTTCTGCAGGACAAACAATAGATTGGTATTCTGCCGCAAGTGCAGGTACATTGTTGTTAAGCAATTCTCTTTCTTATACAACGCCGATAATTACAGCGAATACCAATTATTATGCAACAGCCAGAAACACAACAACCGCTTGTGTTTCAGCAACAAGAACTACAGTTGCAGCAACTGTAAATTCTGTTTTAGCAGCACCAAATTCTTTAACCGGGTTAACAAGCATTTGCCCTATAGTTGGCACAATAAACGGAACAACGTATACAGCAAATTCAGTTAGAGGTGCAAATTCATATTTTTGGACAGTACCAAGAGGCGCTGTAATTGACAGTGGAAGTATTGGATTAAAAATAAAAGTTCGTTACATCACAGCAAGCGCAAATGATACCATTTCTGTTCAGGCTAATAACGGATGTAAAGGAACCAAAAGATCTGTTAGATTAACAACAACCGGTTGTGCTACAACAGCAATTGCAAAAGTTTCAAATATTGAACTAGAAAATACAGCGTTAAAAATTGACTTATTTCCAAATCCATCTTCGAGTGAATTTAATCTAAAGATGAATTCTTCAAAAGATGAAAAAATTAAAGTCCTCACAAAAGATGTACAAGGAAGAATATTGAAAACAAGTTTATTAAACTCAAATCAAAATAATACGATTGGAAAAGATTTAAAATCTGGAATTTACTTTATGGAAATTCATCAGAATAATAAAATAAAAGTAATTCGCGCTGTAAAAAGTTAATTAAGAAAAATTGATTTGGTTAATTATAACCCACGGTTAATGCCGTGGGTTATTTATTTTTAAAAGGTTTGATTTATTAAAACACAATGCTTAATATCAAATTGAATTATAAATTAGTCCATAATTTTCTAGTATAATGCCGATGTGGTAGCTGTATGGGACAATATCATTGGACCATTACAGATATCCAATCGGCATAAAATATAACTGGTTCAGGAAAAAATCCGGTAATCTGTTTAAAATGCAATTTTTTGTGGGGTTAAAACGCTCAAAAAACAAGGTGAAGTAACTTTTCTAGTTTTATTTCATTGGACCGTATTATTCAACATGAAGAAAAAATGGTTGAAACCATTACACTTTAACGGTATTCTATAACCCACAGTTTAAACCGTAGGCTATAAAAAAGATATTTCTTACCCGTTTCAACGGTTTAATCTACTGATAACAATGCTTGAAGATATATGTTTTTATAAGCCCACCATTTAAATGGTGGTCTATAAAAATGCGAAATAAACATTTTATTAGTGTGTAACATTCACCTACAAAACATTAAAATACTCAAAATAAACACTTAAATTACTTTCTGATATTTCTGTTTTAATGAGGAAATTTGGTGCGAAATAATTATTTTATTTTTGTACACAATCAAAATGTTAATAACCTGATTTTTCGTGGAAATCTCCGGTTTTTTTAAAAATAAAAGGGAATAATTGGTGCATTAAATTCATGACTTTATACTTTTCCTAAAGTTGATGTTATTAAACTAGTTTTTATCCCAACCCAATTCACAGATATAATAATTAAAAAAATAGGTTTTTTGTACACATGGTTTTTACCATTAATTTATTGTATAATTATTTTTGATTTATACAAACCAATACAGACACGCTATTTATTTGTATAAATTAAAAAACTTTTTATGTTAATTTCATGTTTATAAATGTGTATAAATTAATTTTTCACGCTTTATAAACGACTTTTAATTTTTTTATCCACTTATTAACAGCCCTAATAGTAATAAGTGATTAAATAATAAAATAGTATTAATACTTATTACAGTAGATATGCACAATCAAATTTTAGAAAAAAATGGTTTCTTAAATCTTCCAATAAATCCATCGCTTGATTTGTTTGAAGAAATAAATAATTTAAAAAAAGAAAAGAATGCAATCATTCTTGCTCATTATTATCAAGAGCCAGATATTCAAGATATAGCCGATTATATTGGAGATAGTTTAGGGTTGGCACAAAAAGCTGAAAATACCAGTGCAGACATTATCGTATTTGCTGGTGTACATTTTATGGCAGAAACGGCAAAAATTTTAAACCCAAATAAAAAAGTATTATTACCTGATTTAAATGCAGGTTGTTCATTGAGTGATTCTGCTCCTCCAGCTTTATTCAATAATTTTAAATTAAAACATCCAGATCATACTGTAATATCTTATATCAACTGTAGTTCAGGTATTAAAGCTTTAAGCGACATCATTTGTACTTCATCAAATGCAGATGCCATTGTAAACAGTTTACCAAAGGATGAAAAAATAATATTTGCACCAGATAAAAATTTAGGCGCTTATCTAAATAAAAAAACCAATCGAAATATGGTGTTGTG
Source organism: Chitinophagaceae bacterium (assembly GCA_009885535.1). Classification (GTDB taxonomy): domain Bacteria; phylum Bacteroidota; class Bacteroidia; order Chitinophagales; family Chitinophagaceae; genus Ferruginibacter. Next base: position 7,943 of record VFKL01000021.1, read on the forward strand.
GAATGGAGCTTGTATGGTTCATGAAATATTTAGTTTAGAAAAAATCACTAAATTAAAAATTAGGCATCCTGAGGCAAAATTTATCGCACATCCTGAATGTGAAGAACCATTATTAGCGATTGCAGACTATATAGGAAGCACTACGGCACTTTTAAAGTTTACACAACAAAGTACTAGCAAACAATTTATTGTGGGCACAGAGACCGGGATTCTACATCAAATGCAAAAATTAAATCCGGATAAAACATTTATTCCTGCTCCACCCAATAATGCTTGTGCCTGTAATAATTGCCCGTATATGAAATTAAATACTTTGGAGAAACTATATACTTGCATGAAATATGAACTTCCAGAAATTATTATGGATGAAAATTTATTAATTGCAGCAAATAAACCAATAACTCGAATGTTGGAAATTAGTAAATTTTATGGATTATAATTTTATAAAAAAAATAAAAATTAAAAGTCAAAAAGATAATCTACAATTTTTCACTTTTTACTTTTATTAAAACTATCTAAACGAGTTCTTACATTTTCTCTGATATTCATGTAATACAAATTAATATCACCAATATGGAAATTCTTTTTAGTAAAGAAAATTTTTCCAAACACATTTGGTTTACAAGACCATAATACATTATGATGTACTTGAGCATTAACTACTCTAGGAACAATCTTTTTAAAATTTTGTAAAATGCCACCTTTATTTAATTCAGCAGAAGCTAATCTTTCATCACTACTCCAGGTTAGTGGATTTACAACAATACATTTAAACTTTTCTTCTTGAATTAATTCTGGAACATATCCAGTTTTATACGTTCTCCAACCAACAAAACAACCTGTTTGATTTTCAAATAAACAAGGTTTTAATGTTGGAAAATAATTATCTGGTATAGGCATTCCAATTAAGTAAGCACAAACCAATTGTTTTTGTAAAGTTTTATCATCAAAAAATTCTTTTAATAATCTACCAGCGTGTTTTGTACCCTGACTATGTGAAGCTATAATTATAGGACGACCATTGTTATAATTTTTGAGATAATATTCAAACGAAGCTTTAACATCATTGTAGGCTATATCAAAATAATCTTTTGCAATATTAGGATTTATATAAAAGCTTTTTATATGCGCTTGTTGATAACGTGGAGCAAATAATCGGGATTGTTCATTAAATGCAGAAGCTTGATATAATATAGCTGAATTGTCTGTTTTTTTATTTATGGCAACATCATTTACATCTGCATTCCAATTTTCAAATTCCTTTTGTAAATATGTAGTGGGGTGAATAAAAAAAACATCTTCTGATGAATCATTAACTCTCCTATCAATAATTCCATCTGAAATACTGTCACTTAAATCTTTTTTCCATGGATGGGCAGCCCAATTATTTAGGTCGCTATAATTCGTTATTTTTACGGGAGACGTTAAATTATTTTGAGCATGAATTTCTGTTATTAAAGAATTAGAAAAAAAAACTACAAAACAGAGTATAAACTTAAATAAATTCGATTTTTTATACAATTTCATATTCAAATATACATTCGTTAATTTTCAGTTTTTTTATTTTATGTATAAATTCTTCATTATTGTTTTGGTCTAAACATTATACTTTTTTAAAGTCAGTATTTTTATATACCATTACAGCCTTCGGTGGTCCGCAAGGTCATTTAGGTATGTTAAAAAAAACGTTTGTACAGAAAAATTTTATAACTGAAGAATCATTGCTTGACTTGTTTGCTTTTTCACAAATTTTACCCGGCGCATCAAGCACACAAATAATTACATTAATTGGTTATAAACGTGGCGGTTTTTTTCTTTCTTTAATCACTTTCTTTATTTGGATTTTACCTGCTTGTATTTTAATGGGCAGCTTATCATTTCTAATTAGTTCTAATGCTCATGAAAGTTTTAGTGCTTCACTTTTTAAATTTATAAAACCCATGACGATTGGGTTTTTGTTGTATTCCTTTTTTGGAAATTTAAAACTTTCTGTAAACAACAAAATAACAACAATTATATTTCTATCAACTACAATTTTGACGTTTTTATATTTTAAAAAACCTTGGATATTTCCTTTGTTGATTGTATTTGCTGGAATAGCTACCAATTTCAGTAGTAAAAGAATTCCATCAACTCCAGAATCAAAACCCAAAAGTATTTACTGGAAAAACTTATGGATATTTGTTTTCATATTTATTTTGGCTGGTTTGTTCAGTGAAACTGCAAGAAAAAACGAATGGCAAAATAGAAACGCATTTAATTTGTTTGAAAACTTTTATCGTTTTGGCAGTATAGTTTATGGTGGTGGTGATGTGTTGTTTCCGATGATGCTGGATCAATATGTTGCACGTCAAACAGACAAAAAAATCCAAATTAAAAACCCCAATTCAATAAAAATATCTAATGCAGACTTGATTGTTGGTTTTGGAATGATTCGTGCTATACCTGGACCTGTATTTTCCGTTGGTTCTTATGTTGGCGGGATGGCAATGAAAGGAAAAGGAAAATGGAATCAATTTTATGGATGTATTATTGGAAGTGTAGCATTGTTTTTACCCGGTATATTACTGCTATATTTTTTCTTTCCTATTTGGGAAAACTTAAAGCGATATGCAATTATATTTAGAGCTATAGAAGGGATAAAATCAGTCGTTCCTGGATTTATGTGCGCTGCTGCTATTTATTTAATAAACGATCTGTTTTTTGTTTCTACTAAAGTGGAATTTAGTATTTCGGTAATGATTTTACTATCTACTTTTATTATTTTATTAAAGACAAAAATTCCCCCTCCATTAATTGTAATAGCTTGTCTTGCATTGGGTTTCATTTTGTAATGGATTATTTATACAAACCATTATTTTCAATATTTTCTTTTACCAAATCAGGTACTAAAAACTGAATAGATTTATTATTTTTGATAGACTCACGTATATGCGTAGACGAAATTAGTAACTGCGGGCTATTGGTTAATTTAAAATTTGCTTTTATATTTTCCTGAACCAAAAATCCTGGTCTTTCATAAACAATAAAGCGGTATTCTTTAATAATATAGTCTCCATTTTTCCATTTCTGAATATTTTGAAATCCATCACTTCCTAAAATAATTTCAAATTGATGATTGGGATATTTTTCTTCTAGATATATTAATGTGTTTATCGTGTAAGAAGGTTTGGGTAGATTAAATTCAATATTACTGGCTTTCAATTTAATTGAATTATCTGTTGCTAATCGAACAAGATTTAATCTTAATTGAGCATTAAGCAATTGACTTTCTTGTTTAAATGGATTTTGTGGAGAAACCACAAACCACACTTCATCCAGGTTTTCATTTTCAACACAATGATTTGCAATGATTAAATGACCAATATGAATGGGATTAAAAGAGCCAAAGTATAGTCCAATTTTCATTTTTAAATTATTTCTTCAACGATTATATTATCTGCTTCTTTCAAACGAAGGCTTAAATGGTAACCTGCAACCAATATTGATATGGGATCTTTAAATGGAGCAATGTTTTCAATTTTAATAACTTCTCCTGGTACACATCCCATTTCCATCAACTTCAGATATAAATCTTCATTTTCAAATGATTTAATCACCACTGTTTTCCCCGATTCTATTTCTGATAGTTTTTTAAACATTACTATTATTTAGGTGTAAAGATAATTAATAGATAATCTTTTTACTTTTGGTGTTTAAATTAATATTTATGGAAGTCAGTTTATTTTTTCAAAATAATATAGCATTAAAACAAAGGGGTAAATTGAAAACCTTCATTAAGTTTTTAATGAATGAGGAAGGTTATCAAGCAAAAGACATTTCAATTATATTTTGTTCAGATGAATTTCTTTTGGATTTAAATAAACAACACCTAAATCATGATTACTTCACCGATATAATAACCTTTGACTTAACACCAAAAAATGAAAAAGAAACTATTGGAGAGTTATATATTAGTACTGATCGCGTAAAATTCAATGCTAAAGACTACAATACTACAGTAGAAAATGAACTACATCGTGTTATATTTCACGGCATATTACATTTGTGTGGGTATAAAGACAAAACCAAAAAAGACATTGCATTAATGCGTACAAAGGAACTTCAATATTTAAATCTCTATTTTCCCTCGTAATGTTCCACGTGGAACAATGAATTAAATCCGGCCCCCTCAATCCCCCAAGGGGGAAGTTTTGAAGTGTATAAAATAAATTTGTTTGTCTAACGAATATCAAGTCTCTAGAATCAAAATTCACAAATCCAGCAAGGAAACAAGCTACTTAGATTTATACTTTTATACATAATGTTCCACGTGGAACAATCAAAATCTTCAATATAAAGAAAGTGATAAAAGCGAATACACTTTCCACCTTAAACCCTTAAACCTTAAACCAGCGAAGCGTTTTAAACATTAGTAAGAAGGTGTTAAAAGCAAAACCAGCTCCCAACTTAAACCAGCGAAGCGTTTTAAACATTTTTCTATCTATATTTTATCTTCTCCGTATTATCTTTGTACCTATGTTTCAAAAATATGATGTTATCGTTGTTGGTGCTGGTCATGCAGGGTGTGAAGCTGCTGCTTCCGCTGCAAATTTGGGCAGTAAAGTATTGCTAATTACAATGAATATGCAAACCATCGCTCAAATGAGTTGTAATCCTGCAATGGGTGGAATAGCAAAAGGACAAATTGTAAAGGAAATAGACGCAATTGGTGGATACAGTGGCATTGTTACCGATAAAAGCATGATTCAATTTAGAATGCTGAATCGTTCAAAAGGTCCTGCAATGTGGAGCCCAAGAGCACAAAGTGACAGAATGTTGTTCGCTGCAACGTGGAGAGAAATGCTAGAAAATACGCCAAATGTAGATTTTTATCAAGACTCAGTAGTAGAACTCATAGTAAACAACTACAAAGTAGAAGGTGTAGTAACGAGTTTAGGACATAAAATAAAAGCGAATTCGGTAGTATTAACCAGTGGCACCTTTTTAAATGGTGTAATACATATAGGGGAAAAGAATTTCGGCGGCGGAAGAGTAGCAGAAAAACCTTCAAAAGGGATAACCGAACAATTGGTTTCACTAGGATTTGAAAGCGATCGCCTTAAAACAGGCACACCTCCTCGTATTGATGGCAGAAGTTTGGATTATTCTAAAATGGAGGAACAAAAAGGAGATGATGAAATCGTTGGGTTTAGTTATGTAGAAAAACCCCAATTAAAAGCCGAAAATCAAAAAAGTTGTTGGATAACCTACACAAATGAAGAAGTTCACAGTCTATTAAAAGAAGGATTTGAATCTAGTCCAATGTTTAAAGGCAGAATTCAAGGTACAGGACCAAGATATTGTCCCAGTATAGAAGATAAAATCAACCGATTTGCAGAAAGAGATAGACATCAACTTTTTGTAGAACCCGAAGGATGGAATACGATTGAGATCTATGTAAATGGGTTTTCTACTTCATTATCAGAAGAAGTACAAATAAAAGCACTTAAAAAAGTACCCGGTTTTGAACATTGTAAAATGTTTCGCCCTGGATATGCCATAGAATACGACTTTTTCCCACCAACACAGTTAAGTTTTAGCTTAGAAACCAAGCAGATTAAAAATTTGTTCTTTGCTGGACAAATTAATGGAACTACCGGTTATGAAGAAGCGGCTTGTCAAGGTTTAATGGCTGGAATAAACGCACATCAAGCTTCTAGAGAATTAGAGCCATTTGTATTAAAAAGAAGTGATGCCTATATTGGTGTACTTATAGATGATTTAATCAATAAAGGAACCGATGAGCCTTATCGGATGTTTACCAGTAGGGCTGAATATAGAACGCTATTGAGACAAGATAATGCAGATATCAGATTAACAGAATTAAGCTTCAATTTGGGACTGGCTTCACAAGAAAGAATGTATAACGTACATAAAAAGCTAAATGATGTCGTTGTTTTAAAGGATTATCTCCAAAAAGAAAATATTGAACCTTTAGAAGCAAATGCATTTTTAGAAAGCGTTAATTCTTCCCCATTATTAAATAAACAAAAAGCTGCTCAGTTGTTGCTTAGACCAGGCGTGGATTTAAAGTCAATGATTAATAATATTCCTTCAATTCAGCCTTTCTTAAAAGATTTTGAATACGACTCTTTAGAACAGGTAGAAATTCAGCTTAAATACGAAACCTATATAGAAAAAGAAAAAGAGATGGTTCTGAAAATGAGCCAACTCGAAAACTTAATTATCCCCGACAGTTTTAACTACGATAATTTGGTTTCGTTAAGCAATGAAGCTCGTCAAAAGTTTAATAAAATAAAACCAAAAACACTTGGACAGGCGTCAAGAATTTCAGGCGTAAACCCAAGCGATGTGCAAATCTTGCTTTTATTTATGGGAAGATGATATAATATAAATTTATGATTTATAAAAATGTCATTATGTAGCATTTAAACCAAATTATGTGGTAAAATACAGGATAAAAATGCTTTTGTTTTTGGTGTAAAGATTGATTTTCATAGTTAACAACCGCACATTAAAAATTATTTATTTTTACCCTTTTACCCCGAATTTTCTGTTTGCAATTTTCGAATTTTAAAAATAAAATTACACGACCAACAAAATTGAATTAAATCAATACATAATGACATTAATCAACAAAATCCTAACCTCTTACTAGATTTTATGCAGAAGCTTTGCCGCCCAATAAAAGCAATTCGTTCACCTGAATTTCTGTAATTTGCTTTTTTACACCTTCTTTGTCTGTGTAATCTTTGGTGATTAATTTCCCTTCAATTGCCACTTCAGAACCTTTATCAAGGTATTTTTCAGCAATATCCGCTACTTTACCCCAGGCTATTAAATTGTGCCATTGGGTCTCTTTTACTTTTTCACCTTTAGTGTTGGTGTAAGTTTCGTTGGTAGCCACAGAAAAGCGGACTAATTTTTTACCGGCTTCTGTGTTTTTTACATCTGGCGATTTTCCCAGATTTCCAATCAATTGTACTTTGTTTCTTAATGAAAACATGTTGTGTGTTTTTTAATGGTTTAAAATAATATTTCAGTCAATTACTGGCGCCAATAAAATGACAATGCAAATGTGCGTTAACATCAAAAAGATAGTCGGTACTTATTCGTTTGTTGTTGAAAATACATGTTTATAACCGTGTAAAAACGGTTAAGTATTTTGATTTTACATTTAATTTTAAAATAAAAACAATGGAAAATAAAACCTGTCTAAATTGCCAAAAAAACATAAAAGGCAGAACAGATAAAAAATTCTGTGATGATTATTGTAGAAATATTTTTAATAATCAATTAAAATATACAACCAATAATTTAGTCAGAAATACGAATAATATTTTAGGTAAAAACCGTAGAATTATTGAAAGTTTTTTTGAAGAAGGGATTAACTATATTAGAATAAAAAAAGAAATTTTAATTGATAATGGTTTTCTATTTTCTTATAATACAAAATCTAAAAAGTTAGTAACAGGTTCGTATATCTATTACTGTTATGATTACGCTTTTTTACCCCTTTCGGAAGATTACTATATTTTGATGAAAGAAGTATAGACTTATTATTGTCTACATAATTTTTTTATTTCCTCAGATAAATTAGGAAATTCATTTATTAAATCCTCAGCTTTAGCCAATTCAAAATCGTTAAAATCAAAACCCGGCGAAACGGTACAACCCACAAAACAATATTCAGCATGATCAGCAGGAATACTAGCAAACCAGCAATTGGCAGGAACAACATACTGAAAAACTTCTCCATTTTCAATATCCGAACCCAATTTAATGATGTCTAAATTTCCTTGTTGATTAATAACGTACACCAATAGTGTTTGTCCCCAATAAAAATGCCAGCACTCATCGCTTTTAATTTTATGAAACGCAGAAAAATTTCCCTGTTCTAATAAAAAATAAATTGCGGTGCTAAAAACCCTGCCTTCTGTAAAGTTAGAAGGCAGGGCGTTTTGTATAATATTGATTGTGCTTCTATATGTTTCTTTGTACCACCCTCCTTCTGGATGTGGTAAAAGTGAATAATGAGCAATTAGTTTTTCAACAGTCATGATTTATAAATTATCGTATTCATAAAGCGGATCAATATGTGAGCCTGGTTCCATTTCACAAACAGGTTTTATTATTCCATCATTTAAACCATAAACCCATCCATGCAAATGTGGACGTTGATCATGTTTCCAAGCTTTTTGAACGATTGATGTTTTTGCTAAATTCATAATTTGTTCTGCAACGTTAAATTCTATTAATTTATTTGTACGCATTTCCTCATTATCAATTTTATCAATTTCTTCTCTGTGAATTCTATACACATCTTTAATGTTTCGTAGCCATTTATTAATAATGCCTAGTGAATGGTTTCCCATTGCGGCTTTAACTCCACCACATCCATAATGACCACATACAATGATGTGTTTTACTTTTAAAATTTCAACAGCATATTCCAAAACACTTAATAAATTAATGTCTGTATGCACCACCATGTTTGCAATATTTCTATGCACAAAAATTTCACCTGGTTGTGTGCCTGTTATTTTATCGGCAGGTACCCTACTGTCGCTACAACCAATCCATAAAAATTCTGGCGTTTGTACATGTGATAATCTAGAAAAAAATTCTGGATCTATTTGTACTTGTTCTATAGCCCAAGCTTTGTTTTCTAATAATAATTTTTCGTATGTACTTATCATTTTTGAAAATATAAATTATAGTTTTAAACTATGTTGTTTCTAATAATTGATGCAATTTATTGTGTTCATTTTTTTTAATGCTGCAATTTATATTTTTCAAAGCAGCATGTTTAATAAATTCATTAATAGTATCAATTACATCTTTATCGATATGTTCGGCTTGCATTAAATCAATAATAAGGTTTGAATTTTCTGGTATTTCTTCTAGCTTTTGTTTTAAAAGTGGTTTTATAAAAAAGGAAACATCTTTTCTTAATCTGATTAATACATTGTTTCCTTCAGACACTGAAAAAATGGCGGATCTATAATTGCTTCTTATAACATAAAACAATCCGATTATTATTCCAACAATTACACCTTTTAATAAATCGGTAAAAATGATACTGATTATTGTGATAATAAATGGCATAAACTGATCCCAACCTTTTTGATAATACTCTTTAAACAAAGTAATTTTTGCAAGTTTATATCCAGTAAATACAAGGATTGCAGCCAGTGCAGCTTTTGGAATAAGGTTTAGAATATTAGGTAAAAATGCTACACAAATTAAAATGAGTAGTCCATGAAAAATAGCACTAAGTTTAGTTTTCGCTCCAGCATTTACGTTTGCGCTACTTCGTACAATTACACTAGTGAGTGGAAGACCACCTAACATCCCGCTTGTTATATTTCCTAATCCTTGTGCAATTAATTCTCGATTACTTGGTGTAACTCTTTTTAAAGAATCTAGTTTATCAACAGCTTCAATCCCTAAAAGTGTTTCAAGTGAAGCAACCATGGCAAGGGTTAAACCAATTACCCAAACATCCATATTGTTTAAAAAACTCCAATTGGGAAATTTTAAAAAACCAACAAAATCATTTACAGTATTTGCAATTGGAATATTTACCAAATGCGCGTTTCTATCAGTAATTGGATCTTCGATATTACCTAAAAATTGGTTCATCAAAATACCAACGATTACAACACATAATGGGCCGCTAAACAATTGAAATAACTTCAACGATTTAATCTTTTTATTTTCGTAAATAATTAAAATAACAATACTAATAAGGCCAATAATTATAGCATTTGGGGTAAAATGATTTATAGATTTTAAAACGGATGAAAAAGTATTTTCTCCAGTAATTTGAAAAAAAGATTCATCTCCTTCGTAGTCTTTATCGTAACCAACCAAATGCGGTACTTGTTTTAAAATTAAAATAATACCAATTGCAGCCAACATTCCTTTGATAACACTGTTTGGAATGTAATCGCCAATAATTCCTAATTTAAATATGCCCATTAAAATTTGGAATACACCAGCAATGACAACAGCTAAAAAGAAAGCTTCAATTGCAGGAAGTTTTAATACTCCAGCTGCTACAATAGCCGTTAATCCTGCAGCCGGACCGCTTACACTTAATTGACTACCACTTATAAATCCAACAACTATACCACCAATTACACCTGCAATTATTCCGCTCATTTCATTTACACCGCTGGCAACAGCAATGCCCAAACAAAGTGGAATAGCAACCAGAAAAACTACTACAGAAGCGGAAAGGTCTGCTCCAAAATTTTGAATATATTTTTTCATAAAAAAAGTAATAAATTAAAAATAAGCCTTTGAATAAAATTGAATTTTTCTAAAAATAAATTGAATTAAAATTGATTGAATTTTTGGAAAATCAACCCATAGTTTTAAAAATGTTTGAATCACAATTTTAAAACAAAAACAGTAAATTATATGAATATATTAGGAGGTGGCCCGTCTTCTTCAATAAATGGGGCCATAAAAAGTTGTTCTGGTAAATAATATTTTTTAGAGGAACGAATAAAAGCCAGTAATTCGTAATAAGATTCTTGATGAGTTAAGAACTTTTCTTCTCCTTTTTCTTTAGTTTCTTTTTCTATTTCTTTTTCAGACTCTTCATCTTTTTCAGCGTCTTTATCACTACAAGATTTTTTTAAGGAGATATCTTTTTTTGTATTTAAAATTTGATGCAAATAGCTGATGTTGTCAATTATATTTAAATGACTAACTGAAATGAAAATCAATAAAATTAGCGTAACCAATTTCTTCACAATACGGAAAATTAAAAGCAAATGTACTGTAAAAGCAAGTAGTTTTTTAAAAAATAAACTTTAAATATTCATCCCGCCACAAGCGCTAATGGTTTGTCCTGTTACATAATTTCCCATATCAGAAGCAAGAAATAAACAAACATTGGCAATGTCTTCAGCTGTAGCGAATCTTCCCAAAGGAATTAATGATTTATATTTATCTGCGCTATTTCCATCCTGTAAATAGCTTGTCATATCTGTTTCTACAAATCCAGGTGCAACGGCATTACAACGGATGTTTCTGCTTCCCAATTCTTTAGCCACACTTTTAGTAAAACCAATTACACCAGCTTTGCTTGCTGCATAACTTGCTTGTCCTGCATTTCCCATTTCGCCAATCACACTGCTCATGTTTATGATGCTTCCCGATTTTGCTTTCATCATCGGTTTGATTACTTGCTTCGTCATATTGAAAACGCTGTTCAAATTTACTTGGATCACTTCATTCCATTGCTCATAACTCATGCGCAACAGCAAATTATCTTTAGAAATACCCGCATTATTTACACAAATATCAACTTGTCCAAACTCAGCAATAACATCATTTACAAAAGTTTCGCATGCATTAAAATCTGCAGCATTACTTTGATAAGCTTTTGCTTTTACACCTAAAGCAGTAATTTTTTCAACCAAGGCAGTTGCTTTATCACGACTACTATCACTAACATAAGTAAATGCGATATGTGCACCTTCTTGTGCAAATTTTAAAGCAACAGCTTCTCCGATTCCTCTGGCAGCTCCTGTTACAATGGCAACTTTTCCTGATAATAAATTCATTTTCGTAATTGCTTTATATGATTTTAATAGAAAATAACGTTTTGCGAAAGTAATAAATAAAATAGGATCACATTAAATCAGGTTTAGAATTTCTTCTAATATTTTACGGTCATTACAAAGCCTGGGTATTTTATGTTGTCCACCCAGTTTGTTTTTACTCAAAAGCCATTTATTGAAAACGCCATTTGGTAGGATATGAATTTTGGGTAATCCAAGGGCAATGTTGCCAGAACGCTTGGCTTCATAATCGCTGTTTAAAGATTTCAAGGCGTTGTCTAATTCAATAGTAAACTTATTTAGATTGACTGGAGGTTGTTCAAATTCGATAAGCCATTCGTGTGCACCATTATGGGTTTCAGAAAAAAATATTGGTGCTGCCGTATAATCTAAAACTCTTGAATTGGTGATTTGTGTAGCAATAGCGATGGCGCGATCACTATTTTCTACAATCAGTTCTTCGCCAAAAGCATTGATATAATGTTTTAACCTACCGGTTACCTTCATACGATAAGGATTAATAGAGGTAAAAGAAACAGTGTCTCCAACCAAATATCTCCATAAGCCGCCTGCGGTACTAATGATTAAAGCATAGTTTTGATTTAATTTTACTTTATCTAATCCAATGGTTAAAGGTGTGGGTTTTCCATATTCTTCAACAGGCATAAATTCGTAAAAGATTCCATGCTCGGTAAAAAGCGTCATGCCATCATCATTTGGATTTTCTTGACCGGCAAAAAAACCTTCACTGGCATTATAAATTTCAAGATAATTAATTGGGGCGCCCATTATTTTTTCAAACTGCTCACGGTAAGGGATAAACGAAACGCCACCATGAATATATAGTTCAAGGTTTGGCCAAACTTCTTTGATCGATTTTTTTTCTTTGATTTCTAAAATTCGTTTTAACAATAACAATGTCCATGTAGGAACACCTGCAATAGAGGTTACGTTTTCATTAGCGGTAGCTGTTGCTAGCTTCTCTATTTTGTCTGTCCAATTGTCTAAAAGCGCCACACTTAGTTCGGGTGTTCGAAGCCATTGCCCCCAAAACGGGGTGTTTTGCATCAGCACAGCACTTAAATCACCATATTGAATTTCATCATTAACTTGATTCAATTGATGCGATCCACCCACTACCAAACCTTTACCAGTAAGCAAATCGCTTGATGGGAAATTATTGTAGTAATTGGCTAAAACATCTTTGCTGGCTTTAAAGTGATTTTCTTGCAAACTTTCTTCGCTAATTGGAATGAATTTGCTTTTACTGCTGGTGGTTCCGCTACTTTTGGCAAACCATTTTACGGGTGTATTCCATAAAATATTTTCTTCGCCTTGCATCATTTTTTCAATAAATGGCGCCGTGTTTTCGTATTCTTGAATTGGAACGTTTGCTTTGAATGCTTTAAGTGAATAAAGGTTTGAAAAATGATGTGTTTTTCCAAAATCGGTGTATTGTGCTGTAGTAACAAGGTCTTGCAAAACATCTCGTTGGGCAGCAACAGGATGATTTCTCCAATTCTTAATTCGCCAAATTCGCATTCTGGCAATTTTTGATATTGCAGGAGCAAGAAACTTCATTTTTGAAAGATATGAAAATATGCTGATGAATAAATAAGTATGATTTCATTTCGGCAAACCATTGAAATGGTTATGTGTAAAAATTAATTACACAGCCCACGGTTTAAAAAGTGAGCTAAGGAATGTTTTAAATTGTAATGGTTTCAACCATTTATTTCTTCAATTTGAATTTTAAAAAAGTCATTTAATCATTTGAATCCTCTAGATTTTCATTTGACGCTTGCTCGTGGAGATAGTCTTTTCTTTTTAATTCAAAATTTCTTCCGAGATATAATTTACGCACTTGTTCATCATTCGCTAATTCTTCAGCGGTTCCGTGTTTAAATATTTTTCCGTCAATCAGCAAATAGGCTCGATCACAAATGGATAAAGTTTCGTTTACATTGTGATCGGTAATCAGAATACCAATGTTTTTAAACTTCAATTTTGCAATAATTTCTTGAATGTCTTCAACCGCAATAGGATCTACGCCAGCAAAGGGTTCGTCGAGTAAAATAAACTTTGGATTTACAGCAAGCGCACGTGCAATTTCAGTCCTTCTTCTCTCTCCCCCACTTAAAGTATCTCCATTGTTTTTGCGAACATGTTGCAACCTAAATTCATTTAATAACGATTCAAGTTTTTCTTTTTGTTCGGATTTTTTAAGCTTTGTCATTTCCAACACAGCGGTGATGTTGTCTTCAACGCTTAGTTTTCTAAAAACACTTGCTTCTTGGGGTAAATAACCAATTCCCAATTGCGCTCGTTTGTACATAGGTAATTTGGTAATATTGGTATCGTTTAAAAAAACTTCCCCCTTATCGGATTTAACCAAACCAACTACTTGATAAAACGATGTTGTTTTTCCGGCGCCATTTGGACCGAGCAAACCAACAATTTCACCCTGACTAACATCAAAGGAAACGTCGTTAACAACAGTTCTGCTGCCGTAAACTTTTACAAGATTTTTACTGTATATGGTTAAACTCATTGTGTACAAAATTAGCGGATGTAAATTATTTGAAGGATAAATCTTTTAAATTGCGGAGTTAAGCCCAGATTTTGAAGCAAAATCCGGATTAAAATAAAATAAGCCAATAATTGAAATAAGTATTGTCAAACTTTGATTTTCTTTTTAATTGGATTTATCTTCACGAACGAAATAAATAAAACCATACATTAAAACAATTATATTGAAAATAATGTTTAGTAAATGGTATAAACAATAAAAACAATTTAAAGAACTTTTAAAATAATTAAAGAAAGATGAAAGTAACGGACCATATCAATCAATCCAATAAAACTCTAGTATCATTTGAAATTTTACCACCTTTAAAAGGCAAAGGAATTCAATCCTTATATAGTCATTTAGATCCATTGATGGAATTTAATCCATCATTTATAAATGTAACCTATCACAGAAGTGAGCACACATTTAAAAAAAGAGCAGATGGTAGTTTTGAAAAAGTAGTGGTTAGAAAGCGACCTGGAACAGAATCTATTTGTGCTTCAATAATGAATAAGTACAATGTAGATACCGTTCCACATTTGATTTGCGGTGGTTTTGGCATAAATGAAACTGAAGACGCATTGATAAATTTGAATTATTTGGGTATAGACAATGTGTTGGTATTGCGTGGAGATGCAGCAAAAAATGAAAGTATATTTGAACCAGAGCCGGGTGGTCATCAATTTGCGAATGACTTATTAAAGCAAGTTAAAAATTTGAATGAAGGAATTTATTTGGAAGAGGATTTGAAAAATACGATGAAAACAAAATTTTGTATTGGCGTTGCGGGATATCCTGAAAAACATTTCGAAGCACCAAATATGGAATCGGATTTAAAGTATTTGAAAGCAAAAGTAGATGCAGGCGCGGATTATGTAATTACACAAATGTTTTTTGATAATTCAAAATATTTTTCCTTTGTGAATGCGTGTAGAGAAATTGGCATAAACGTACCAATAATTCCAGGATTGAAACCTGTTTACACTAAAAAGCAATTAACCATTTTGCCAAAAACCTTTCATATAGATTTACCAACGCCGTTATCAGAAGCTGTACATGCGTGTAAAACGGATTTAGATGTAGAAAAAGTAGGTCAAGAATGGTTGATTGAGCAATCGAAAGAATTAAAAAAAGCGGGAGTACCTGTTTTGCATTATTACACGTTGGGTAGGCCATTATTGATAGCTAATGCAGTAAAAGAGGTATTTTAATTGGTTTAATTTTTCTTGATGATATAATAATCAGACATTAATCAACGTTATAGGTGTATAAAAGTTTTAAAAACGTAACCTATGCCTAGATTAACAACACATCAAGAAGTGATTCTTGTACAAGGAACCGAATTTGCCAACAGACAATATGCTGAAAACAAGAGCATGCCAACATCAAACAACTATTTATCTCAGCACGAAAAATTGAAAGAAGCTTGCTGGAATGGCCAGTTGAAAGAAATGATGCCGGAATTGTTTTTTATGTTTACAGCAGATACCAATTTATTTTTATGGCAGATGCGCGAAGGAGAAAAAGTAATTACCATGGAATTATCGGAAGAGCCAACTGAATTGGATTTTCACGCTTCTATTGACCCGTATATTTTTATGGAGATTCAGGAATACAATTAATAAAAAAATTATCAACAAAAAAAAGTCGTTTCAATTTGGAACGACTTTTTTTGTTTTGCGAAAATGCGAGAAAGAGTTGAAACACAAAGGCACGAAGACGCCAAGACACAAAGTTTTTTAAAAGGAATTTGCTAATAAAAGGAAAATGCTTCCAACCTTTTGAACGCATTGAACTTATTGAACCTCTGAAACCTTTTGTCGAAAAAAAACCGCCTCAAAATTTTGAAGCGGTTTTAATTTTTTTGAATACCATTTTTGGTATCAGATTGTTGGATGGTTTTAATAGGGTCTAGGATTTAGGTTTAATTTTCATAGGGTTTGGTTTAGCCATCATCGCTTTTTACAGCATAGGCCAGGATATTGGTTTTGGTGTTTTTATAATGATTTTAAAGAACTTTTCTTAAAAATAGAAGTTGGTTGATATTGGTTTTTTTGGATATTGAAAAGAACGTTTACATTCTTTTGGATTTTGTTTGGATAGATATTTAATTCTTTTTTCATCAACCAACTTCTTACACAAAGATGCATCGATTATGGTTGTTCAACAAGAGCATTATTGCCCTTTTTTTGTAATGATGTAATTACATGTTGAATAGTAAATCAACCTGTAATTTTGTTGGATAAGTACGTTGAAAAAGGAACGTATTTTTACGTTTTTGAAATAACATAAAAGACGAGGTTGCAATTACATAAAAAAGAGGCTGCCCTTTTAAGACAGCCTCTAAATTTTTTAACCGTCACTCTTGGTTTTTCAGGATTGGTTTTTTACTTATAGGGAGTAAACGTTTCCTGCTTTTAGAGTTTCTTTTTCATTGAAAAAGAAGTGGGTTTTAAAATTTTACAGATTTAAAGAAATCTGTTGTTTTTTTACTTCCTTACTTTTATTTGGAAAGTAAGTTGGCTTGGATGTTGGATCTACCGGTTTTTTGCCATCATCGCTTTTTACGGCATAGGCTAGGATATTGGTTTTTTGGTTTTTCACCATCATCGCTTTTTACAGCATAGGCTAGGATATTGGTTTTTTGGTTTTTCACCATCATCGCTTTTTACAGCATAGGTGAGGATATTGGTTTTGGTTTTCATTTTCGGATAAAAAATTTATCCGTTGATATTGGATTTTAGTTTTTTTAGGGTACTGGATTCGTTTGGTTTTCTAGGATTTTAGAAATTGAATTTTTGTTTTACCATCATTCGATTTCTGATACAAAGATGCATCGCTTTTTTATGTTGTACTAGAGCAATACTGCCCTTTTTTCGGGGTGATGTAATTACCAAAATCAAGAAAAAAACAGCGTATAATATACAGATCAACGAGGTGTTTTAACTTCGTATTTTTACGTTTTTGAAAAGAAATAAATGGGGTAAAATAAAAATGCTGCACCATAAGATGCAGCACTGTATTGATTCTTATTGAATTTGTTGTTTATTTAGATAAACTTTGAATAATGTCGTATTTGGTTACAATCTGATACAAACCACTATCATCCTTACTCATCACCGCGCCGTTTTCTTTATTGATAAAATTGCTTAAACGCTCAACGGGCGTATCAAAACTAACTTCAGGGTATGGATTTTCTAAAACATCTTTTACCAAATGCGTTTTGATTTCACTGTTTACAAGCATCTTATTGAATAAACCACTTTCTGAAATTGCACCAACCATAATTCCGTTTTCAAAAACAGGAATATTTTCAATGTCGAATTTCTTCATCAAATGAATGGCTTCCATAACAGTTTGGTCTGTAGTTAAGCTAATAAGCTTTTGACTTTTTCTTCCATTGATGATGTCTTTAAATGTATTCACATCTAAAAAACCGCGTTCCATCATCCACTCATCGTTGTATACTTTACCTATATATCTACTTCCGTGATCATGAAAAATACATACTACAACATCATCCGGTTTTAATTGATCTTTTAAATTAAATACACCTTGCAAACAACTGCCACAACTGTATCCTATAAATATCCCTTCTTCTTTAGCAATTCTTCTCGCCATAACTGCCCCATCTTTATCGGTAACTTTTGTAAACTCATCTATATACTGCATGTCGTAATTCTGAGGAACAAAATCTTCACCAAAACCTTCGCTGATATACGGATACACTTCATTGTTATCTAGCTCACCAGTTTCGAAATATTTTTTTAATAAAGAACCATAACTATCAATGGCCCAAACTTTAATGTTGGGATTTTTTTCTTTTAGATATTTTCCAGCACCAACAATAGTTCCGCCGGTACCAGTTGCCACAACTAGGTGGGTTATTTTGCCTTCCGATTGTTCCCAAATTTCAGGTCCAGTTTGTTCGTAATGTGCTTGACGATTGGCTAAATTATCATATTGGTTTACATACCAAGAGTTTGGAATTTCGGTAGCCAATCTTTTCGAAACAGAATAGTAAGAACGCGGATCTTCGGGTTCAACATTGGTAGGACAAATTATCACTTCGGCACCAACTGCTTTTAAGATATCCGCTTTTTCTTTAGATTGTTTATCGGTTGTAGTGAAAATACATTTGTATCCTTTAACGCAGGCTGCTAGCGCCAATCCCATTCCTGTATTACCACTCGTACCTTCAATAATGGTACCGCCTGGTTTGATTTTTCCTTCGGCTTCAGCCACTTCAAGCATTTTTAAAGCCATTCTATCTTTAATAGAATTACCAGGATTAAAATACTCCACTTTTGCTAAAACGGTACAAGGTAAATCCTTGGTTACTTTGTTTAATTTAATTAACGGTGTATTCCCGATAGTTTCTAAAATGTTATTTAGCCACATAATTTTTTATTTCAAAGATAATATTTCTAATAACTGGCGAATTGATTATTGATGAATTCAAAACAATAGATAATAATGATAGATAAAGATTAATAAACCTTCAGCTTTGGTAGAAAAAACTTTAAATTTGTTTTAGTTTTTAAAAATCTATTGATTAATCTTTAAAAATATTAGCAATTATGTCAAAATCAGCTGCTTATGTAACATTTGCCATTTTAATCTTGATTGCTTTTGCATCATTATTGATTCCCTCATTACCTGGTCCGATTCATGCCGAATCAATAGATGCTGCGGATACCGCGTGGATGCTAACGGCTACGGCATTGGTGTTAATAATGACACCCGGACTTGCATTTTTTTATGGTGGGATGGTAAATAAGAAAAACGTATTGAGTACGATGTTGCAAAGTTTTATTTGTATGGCATTGATATCAATAATATGGGTAGTGATAGGATTTAGTTTGTCATTTGGCGATTCGTTTCATGGCATCATTGGAAATCCAATGAGCTTTTTTATGATGAAAAATGTAATAGATGGTCAGCCTTGGAAATTAGCACCCACCATTCCATTGATATTATTTGCGTTTTATCAATTGAAATTTGCCATTATAACACCGGCATTAATTACCGGAGCATTTGCAGAGCGGATAAAATTTAAGTCTTATTTACTCTTCATCGTTTTGTTTTGTTTGTTTATTTATTGTCCATTAGCACATGCTACTTGGCATCCCGAAGGAATATTGGCAAAAGCGGGCATCATAGATTTTGCGGGTGGTGTGGTAGTACACATGAGTGCGGGATGGGCAGCATTAGCGAGTGCGATATATTTAAAAAGTAGAACAGAATCGGTGCATAATCCAGCGAGAATAACATACGTGATTTTGGGAACCGGGTTGCTTTGGTTTGGTTGGATTGGATTTAATGCGGGATCGGCATTTCATGCAGATACGATTGCGGCGATTGCAATTGGAACAACATCTACTGCCTCTGCGGCTGCAGCATTTACTTGGATGATATTTGAAGCGGTTAGGGGAAGAAGGCCGGGTGCAATGGGCGCCTGTATTGGAGCAGTAGTTGGTTTGGTAGCCATTACTCCAGCAGCTGGTTTTGTAACAATACCACAATCATTTGTAATTGGATTTGTAACCGCCATAGTAAGTAGTTTAATGGTAGAATGGCGATCTAAAACCAACATTGATGATACGCTTGATGTGTTTCCATGTCATGGTGTTGGCGGTATGATGGGCATGTTATTAACCGGGGTATTTGCCAATACCAAAATCAATGCTGCTGTGCCTGGAAATGGATTGTTTTATGGTGAAACAAAATTATTTATGGTGCAGCTTTTGGCGATGATTGGTGTTTCTGTGTTTGCATTTTTAGGGACTTTTGTTTTATTAAAAATAACAGATTTGATTATGCCATTAAGGGTAAGTGAAATAGAAGAACAAGAAGGATTGGATTGGAGCCAGCATGAGGAGAGGCTGTAGGGGTTTAAAAAGCCAGAGTGAAAATGAGCGTGAAAGCGAATACTGAGTTTTGGCTTTTTTCTTCATTCTCATTCTGTTTCTCGCTCTAAACAAAAACTTCGTGGTAAGAAAGAGGTTCAATAGGTTCAATGCGTTCAATAGGTTCAATAGGTTGGAAGCATTTTCCGAATGAGCCATTTCGTGAAACAAAAAAGTTTAAATCGCTGCGCTGGTTTAAAAAGCCAGAGTGAAAATGAGCGTGAAAGCGAATACTGAGTTTTGGCTTTTTTCTTCATTCTCATTCTGTTTCTCGCTCTAAACAAAAACTTCGTGCCTTTGCGTCTTCGTGCCTTAGTGTTAAAATAATTCTCGTAGAGAATTCGTTCAAGAACCCTTTGTGTTTTAATTTAATTGGTGTTGAATGCTTCAAAAAGGAATGAAATCAAATCCAGAATCTAGCATCAAAAATCCAGCATTCCAAAATTTTTCAGAATGCGTACAAAATAATTATGCATTTTCTTTACTGATTATCAATGCGTTATAAATGTGTCGTAAAAAATAATGACATTTTTCTTTGGTTAATAGAACACATCACCATTATCTTCGCAATCCAAAATTTTATAGTCTCGGGGATAGCTGAGGCATCACTTAAAAAAAAGTAACAATGAGTAAATTACATTTCACCACTAAACATGCGAACGAGGCTACCGTGCAGCGTAATTGGTACGTTGTAGATGGTACTAATCAAACCGTTGGACGTATGTGCGCAAAAATTGCGTCTGTTCTACGTGGTAAGAACAAAGCTTATTACACTCCACACGTAGATTGCGGAGATTTTGTAATTGTAACCAATTGCGAAAAGGTAGTTTTTACCGGTAATAAAATGGCAGATAAAGAATATTTAACCTACAGTGGATACCCAGGGGGTCAAAAAGGTGAAGCTGCTAAAGATTTATTAAAGCGTCGTCCGGAAGTAGTTATCGAAAGAGCTATCAAAGGAATGTTGCCAAAAAATAGATTAGGCCGTAAAATGTATAAAAAATTATTTGTTTATGCAGGTGGTGAACATCCACATACTTCACAAAAGCCAGCAGAATTAATCTTCACAAAAATTAAATAATCCATTCAGTATTCGTTACTGATTAAATAAGTATAATAATGGAAAAACAAAAAAATGCAGTAGGCCGTAGAAAAGAAGCGGTTACTCGTGTGTTTCTCTCAAAAGGAGAAGGAAAAATCACCGTTAATGGAAAAGATTACAAAGATTATTTTCCTTTGGTGTATTTGCAAAATCAAGTAGAAGCTCCTTTGAAAATTGTTGAGCTTACTGATAAGTTTGATATTTTGGTAAATGCAACTGGTGGCGGTGTTAAAGGTCAAGCAGAAGCAGCAAAATTAGGCATATCAAGGGCATTATTAGAAGTAAACCCTGAATTACGCCCGGTGTTAAAAGCAGCAGGTTTATTAAAGCGTGATCCAAGATCGGTTGAGCGTAAAAAACCAGGTCGTAAAAAAGCAAGAAGAAGCTTCCAGTTCAGCAAGCGTTAATATTATTTCGTTTCGTGTTTGGTGTTTGGTGTTGTTATTACATTAAACGCCAAACACCAAACTCCAAACAACTTTAAAAAAATATAAATGGAAAATACATCATTACAACAGCAACTTCTTGAAGCAGGTGTTCATTTTGGTCATTTGAAGAAAAAATGGAATCCAAAGATGTTGCCTTACATTTTTGCTGAGAAGAAAGGTATTCATATCATCGACCTTAACAAAACTGTTGAAGGTATGCAGGAAGCTGCAGCAGCGTTGAAAGCAATTGCTCGTAGCGGAAAAAAAATCATGTTTGTTGCTACAAAAAAGCAAGCTAAAGAAATCGTTTCTGAGTGTGCTCAACGTGTAAACATGCCATACGTAACAGAAAGATGGTTAGGTGGAATGTTGACCAACTTTAATACGGTTCGTAAAAGTGTTAAGAAAATGCAGAGCATCGAAAAGTTATTAGGCGATGGTAGTGCAGAAAATCTTACTAAAAAAGAAAGATTAACATTAACTAGAGATAAAGAAAAAATGGAAAAAGTGTTGGGCGGTATTGCACAAATTAGCCGTGTACCAGCTGCTTTATTCATGGTTGATATAGGTCATGAGCATATTGCACTTGCTGAAGCAAAGCGTTTGAACATTGGAACATTTGGCATGGTGGATACAAATTGCGACCCTAACAAAATTGATTTTGCTATTCCTGCAAATGATGATGCAACAAAATCTATTTCTATTGTAGTTAATTATATTACTACAGCCATTGCTGAAGGATTACAAGAGCGTCAAATGGATAAAGATAACGATGATGATCAATCTGATGTAGAAGAAAGTGCAGAAGCAAAAGCATCGCGTTTTGAGCAGAAAGTGGATGGTGGTGATGATAGAAACAAGCGTGGTGGTGGTGGAAGAGGACCAGGCGCAGGATCTGGAGCACCAGCTAAAAGACGCACAATTGGCGGACCAGGTGGTGGCGGAAACAGAAGACCAGCTGGTAAATAAAAATAAATTGAATTATTAAACATATTTAAAACATTTATCTTCAGAAATGAAGAATTAAAGGAGGTAACTATGAGTACAATTACAGCAGCAGACATAAACAAATTACGTCAGGCAACCGGAGCAGGAATGATGGATTGCCGTAAAGCATTAACAGAAAGTAACGGCGAATTTGAAGCCGCAATTGATTGGTTACGTAAGCAAGGCCAAAAAGTAGCCGCAAAACGTAGTGATCGTGAAGCTAAAGAAGGTGTTATTCTAGCATATCCAACGCCAGGCAATAAAGCAGGTATTGTATTATGCATTAGTTGCGAAACAGACTTTGTAAGTAAAAACGCTGATTTCATTGCTTTTGCTCAAAGTATTGCAGAAGCTGCAATTGCACATGATGTAAAATCCGCAGAAGAATTAAATAATGTGGAAATTAATGGTGCAAAAGTATCTGACATGATTAATGATAAGTTAGCTTCTATTGGAGAAAAAATTGAAGTCTCTAAATTCGAAAGAATCGAAGCGCCTTATGTTGCTACATATATTCATGGTTCAAACCGTATGGGTGTATTGGTTGGATTAACTTTAGAAGCTGCTGAAGCTGGTAAAGATGTAGCTATGCAAATTGCTGCAATGAATCCTTTAGCTGTTGATGAAAGTTCAATTTCTCCAGAAGTAATCGCTAGAGAAAAAGATATTGCTATTGAATTGGTAAAAGCAGAAGGAAAGCCAGCAGAAATGGCTGAAAAAATAGCAATGGGAAAATTAAATAAGTTTTTTAAAGACAATACCTTAATGGCTCAAGCCTTTGTAAAAGATGGCAATAAATCTGTTTCAGAATATTTAAAAGGCATTGATGCCAATTTAAATGTTATTGAATTTAAGAGAGTTGCATTAGGATAATTTATTAAAGCCCGGTTTTTAAAAGCCGGGTTTTTTTTGGATATTATAAAATCAAATACCATCATCATTTAAACATTACTCAACCATGTTACCAAAGTTTAAAAGAATCTTATTAAAATTATCCGGTGAATCATTAATGGGAGATAAAAGTTTTGGTTTAGATTCAGACGTTATTGCACAGTACGCAAAAGACATTAAACAAATTACTGAGTTAGGCGTTCAGGTTGCCTTGGTAATAGGAGGTGGTAATATTTACCGCGGAATGAATGAAGCGGAAACGGGAATTGAAAGGGCTCAAGGTGATTATATGGGGATGCTCGCTACCGTTATAAACGGTATGGCTGTACAAAGTGGATTAGAGAAAGCTGGTGTGTATACGCGTTTACAAAGCGCCATAAAAATGGAACAAATTGCAGAACCTTATATCCGTAGAAGAGCGATTCGTCATCTAGAAAAAGGACGTGTGGTAATTTTTGGTGCAGGTACAGGTAATCCGTATTTTACAACAGATACAGCAGGCTCATTAAGAGCTATTGAAATAAAAGCAGATGTTATTTTAAAAGGAACGCGCGTAAACGGCATTTATACCGCAGATCCCGAAAAATATCCAGATGCAACTAAGTATGATAAAATTACTTTTTCAGAATGTATAAGTCAACAACTCAAAGTGATGGATATGACTGCGTTTACATTATGTATGGAAAATAATTTACCCATCATTGTTTTTGATATGAATCAACCAGGAAATCTTTTGAATGTGGTAACGGGTGAGAAAGTGGGTACGTTGGTGAGTAATTAATGCCCCCATCCCCAGCCCTTCCCCCGAAAGGTGAAGGGAGCGGAACATCGTAATAATTTAGAAGTTCAATTGTATTAAAGAAGCCAAAAACGCTGAACGCTTCCAACCTTTTGAACGCATTGAACCTCTGAAACCATTCTCTACGAGAATTATTTTAAACACGAAGGCACGACACAAAGGCACTAAGTTTTTTTATGAAACAAAGAAGCTAATAATTGGAAAATGATTCCAACCTTTTGAACCCATTGAACCCATTGAACCTCCCAAACCTCATAAACCTCTCAAACCTCTCAAACCTCTCAAACCTCACAAACCTCACAAACCTCCAAAACCTCACAAACCTCACAAACCTCCAAAACCTCATAAACTTCTCTCTACTTTAATCTATATTTGAACTATGTCTGAAAAATATTACAGGGGAAAAATTACATACATCAACAACGACAAGCAAATTGCTACGATTGAATATATCACAGGAAATAAATCCAAGAATATTCAGGCGATTATAGATGATAAACAACAGGAGAAATATGTACAACTTAAATTGATTAAAAAGCCACATCGTTTTTTGGTTGGAGATAATGTAAAATTTATTATAAAAAAATCTAGTGCGGGTGTATTTTTTGCAGACCATGTATTGTATGAATTTAACAATGCGCTTGAAGTATTGATTAATAAAGCCCAAATAACCAATAAATTTTTAGGGTATATTAAGCAAGTAGATGATCAATATTTTATTAAAGAAATTGAAAGTTATTTATTCTTCCCTTTGCGTGTGTATAAATATGAAATCCCTCCAACCGAAACCGAAACTGATAGGGCGGTCACATTTAAACTAACTAACTTAGAAAAGTCGGACAAGATTTCTGCAGAATTATTTAATCATCAATATACGCCTGGCTTTTTAATTGCCATAAAACAATCCAAAAAAGAAGAACCAATTGAAGCGGTTGTTTCAAAAATTACACCCTTTGGTTTGTTTGTTGTTTTAGCTGAATCAGAAATTGAATGTAAAATTGTAATTGATGAAGGAATAGATCAAAAATTAAAATCTGCAGAAATTATTTTAGGAGCATCATTAATGGTTAAGATAAAACATTTAACACCAGATAGATTGGTTGTTGAATTGGTTTAACCATTGTAAATATTGATCTTTTACATAAAAAAAATGCCCACTGAAAACAGCGGGCATTTTTTAAAACAGTCTTCTCTATTGAGTTCTACGAATTCTGAAGGTACATGATGTATTGTAAATTGTGTTCGTTGGCCCGCCTCCAATTAAAGCACCTGTAAAATTTCCAGCAATGAATTGACCAACATTTCCGTATTCTGTAATTTGTACATTGATTGGTGTTGTTATTGAGGTTGTGTCGTTTCCAACGTGTGAAGTATTAAAATTCATCAACTGCTGTGTACTTCCAGCAGAAATATTTGCTTCAGAAATTTGTAAATATGTTTGATTAAAAATCGTAGATCCGCTTCCTTGTCTACCGCTTAACCAAATTGAAACTGGGGTTGTTTGTGTATTTATAAAAAAACTAAAAGAATCTACCGGCGATGAATAGTTGTAGTCTGTTCCGTTAATATTTAAATTGATGAATTGCTCCGTTGTGGTACCGCATACTTGTATATTTGGAACGGTATTATTTCCTGTATTTATCGTAAAATTTAAAGGAGCGCTTTGTTGATTGCTTGAATTGTCTTCAGCTATAAATGTTACACTTTCTGAATTTCCATTGCATAAAAGATTCGAAAAATTGTAGGTACCTGTTGAGCTGAGGTTGTATCTAAAATATTGATTGTTTTTAAGCATGATGATATAGCCATTTGAAACTGCTGCATTGTTGCAATCTGTAACAGTTCCTGAAATACTGGCCGTTTGTGTAGTTGTGTTTGGAATGCTAAGGTTTCCTAAAGAAACATTTGCATTAAGTGTGTTGAACGTTTGTGTAAACGCTGCAGTGCCACAATTAATTTGGGTAAATACTTCCAATTTCAAATTTGCATTATTTGGAACAGCACCAGCCACAAATCCGCTAGAATCCGTTAAGCCGTATCTATAATTTTGAGGGTAGTTTACATCAGTAATTTTTACCCATGCAAAAGGAATAGGTGCGCCTGCTTCATTTACTAAAGTGCAGTTGAATTGAACAAAATTACTTGGCACATCGCAATTCCAAAATGAAAAATGCGCTACATCTCCAACATAATTATTGCCCACTTTTGTAGCTGATCCTTCTTCTTTCCATAAACCATTTGATTCATCAAAATACCATAATGGAATTGAAGTTGGTGCGGTGCTGCTTAAAGAACTTGGAATTGGAAAAGTTAGGGTTGCTTTTTTACCTGAAGCAATTTGCAGAACTTGACCATGGTCGCCAGTTAATTCAACGGCCACCATGCCAAAAGATTGTAATACTTGCATTGAGCCCGCTACGTTTATACCCCTTAAATCCCCTGGCATAATTGAATTGATATCAGATGTTGTTGGATTAATCCATGAAGCCGATACGTAAACGGTTCCGCTATAAGGGTTACTATTTGAAGAAAGCAAATCTTGAATTCCATTTATAGGAAAATCAATTTTCATTCCATTTGATAAGCTTATTGTTCCGCCATTTAATCCGTTGAAAGTTCCGCTGTTTAATTTTGGAATTAATTTAATTCTAAAAAATGCAGATTTATTTTCTGTTGCAATATATGTTTTGATACCAGGAAAATATCCTGATTTTTTTACGGTAACAACTGCAGCTGTTTTAACAACATTTACATTTTTAACTGAGAAGTAACCGTAATCATCTGTTGTTGTAGTTTTGTCATAAACAACTACTGAAGCACCTGCAACAGCTTGATTATTTTCATCAACAACAAAGCCAGATACAGATGAATTTATTTTGGTGGTTAAATTCGGAATTTGGTTGATGTTATCAATTAAGGTTTCATCTAAATCTTTTTGGCAAGACCATAATGCTGTTGCTGCAATTAAAAGAACTAGAAAACTTTTGAAAGAAGAAGAAATAAAATTTTTCATTTACTTGTTTTTAAAAATTAGGAATTGAAGTTAAGATTCAATGTTTGTATTTTTCGTTGCCTTATTTATTTTTATTTTTAAGATTCATTCTCACGCCTAAACGCAAACCACTCGTAATAAATCGTTGTTTAAAATGCGTGGTTTCTTTATTCATCAAAGAAAAATTGTATCTAAAATATGGTTCAGTAAACAGACTAAACTTATTGTTAACTTGATAAACGATAGACATTGAACCGATACAACCTAAACCAATATTCGTTTTAAGTTGATATGCTTTTGAAAGTGTGGAAGCGTTTATTGCAATGGGTTGTGAATCGCTGTTTAAAACATCTCCTTTATAAAAGCTTCTTATATTCATTACAACGCCTGCATTAACAATAAAATCCCAGTTGTTTTTTTTCCAACCATATCCAATTGAAATAGGCAGATCAATCGTTCTGTATTTGTTATAGGTGGTTTTATATCGTGTGCTTTCGGTTTTGTAAATGTCAACGGTATCGCCTGATGCGTTGGTAACATAAATGATTTGAATGATGTTTCCTTTTGAAAACTTAAACTGTTCATTTATTTGACTGAAATTTAATCCTGTACTAAAGTTGAAATGCTTACCAAATTCTTTTACATATCTTAATCCTGCACTAAAAGACAATTGAGATGAAGTAACCTCGTTTCTATTTTTCAAATAGATTGAATTTGCAGAATCTGAAAACTGACGATTAATAAAATCTACACTGCTGTAAAAGTCTACATAACTTTTGTTTTCTTTATTATTAAAATCCGGACAAGGGATGGTCAATTTAGGTAGAGGT
Organism: Chitinophagaceae bacterium; assembly: GCA_009885535.1. Classification (GTDB taxonomy): domain Bacteria; phylum Bacteroidota; class Bacteroidia; order Chitinophagales; family Chitinophagaceae; genus Ferruginibacter. Next base: position 36,032 of record VFKL01000021.1, read on the forward strand.
TTTGTATTTACTTTTAAAGAAATAAGACTTGATTTCTTTAAAAATTCGGCTTGAAAATCAAGATTATTTTTTAAGTAAACATCAGTTTCATCAAGCATTTCGTCTATTTCAGCGTTTTGAATATGTACTTTTTTGTGCGCGTTTAAATGATTGTGTTTGTTTTTCTTATTGTTTGTTGAAACTAAATCCTTGCTATTATCTATTGAAGGAATTAAGTTATTTTTTGCTTGTTTATTTCCTTTTTTATTTAAAGAAAAATCCGAATTAGAATCTATTGCGTTTGAAGAAACAGCTATTTTTTTATTGATAAATGAATTGTTATTTGTAGAAGTTATTTGAACCGTTTTTTTGGAAATATCATTGTTTGATTTCAATTCGGTGAGGTTATTTTGAACAACGCCATCATTATTTTTAGAATCAACAGGTTGAATTTTTGGTGATAATTTTTTGGGTTGAATGGTGTTTACTACAATTCCATTATTTGCAAGGATTTCATTTGAGCTTGTTTTATTTTTAAAGAATTGAGTAGAAAAAAGAACCGAGCCACCAACAATAGAAAGCGCAATTAATCCCAAAAAGATAAAATTTCTTTGGGTCATATTAAAAAACCAAAAACCAAAACGTTTTTTATTTTTCTTTTGGGCAGCTATTTTACTCCAAACATCATTAGTTACTTCACCTTCCATGTGAAGCATTTGCTGTTTGATTAAGTCGTCGAATAATTTATTTTTCATGTGTTATGTTTAAGTCAAAATGAAAAATTCAAAAATTGTTGATTCCTTTTTTAAATTTTTACTTTTTACTTTTTAATTATACTTTCATTTATTCTGCTTCGAAATTCATTTAGTTATTTTATCTTATTACTACTTTATTCATTTCCAATATTTGTTTTTGCAGCATGTTTCTAGCTTTTGCAAGTTGACTTCTGCTGGTGCCGGAATTTATTTTTAATAGTTCGGCGATTTCATCATGTTTATACCCTTCAATGACGTATAAATTAAAAATCAATCTATAGCCGTCGGGTAATTTATTTATAAGGTTTAAAATTTCTTTTTCGCCTAAATCGCTTAAAGAATCCGCCTCATGAAAATAGTTTTCTTCATAATTGGATTCGTCGTTAAATGATTTTTCGTAAGTAAATCGAATTAAGCTATATTTTTTTAAAGCCACATTTACCACAATTTTTCTAATCCACCCTTCAAAAGAACCCTCATGTTTAAACTGATGAATTTTTTCAAACACTTTACAAAAAGCTTCAATTAAAATTTCTTCGGCATCCACTTCATTACGGGCATAGCGAAGACATACACCCATCATACGTTTGGAGTAAAGGTCAAAAACTGATTTTTGAGCAACATGTTCCTGACGGACGCAACCTTTTATTAATTGTTGTTCTGTCAATATATAATTGGGTTAAATGATTTTAATGAGAGATACGTGTAGAATAGATTTCGTTGCCTACTCTAAAAATTCAATAGGTAAAAGGTACGAAATAGAAAGAATAGATAGAATTAAAATCGGGTATAAAAAATCCATTTTAAATGAACAGACAGTTTAAAAAATTTATAAACCGTTAAAACGGTTGTGGAGAAGTTTTGTTTTTATAGCCCACGGTTTAAACCGTGGGTTGTAGAATAGGTTGAAAATCTGTAATGGTTTCAACCATTTATTTTTTTCGGAATATAAAGAATCGGGTAAAAAAAATTCCATGTTTAGTAAACCTTTCAAGGGTTTCTTAACATGGAAATTAAATTCAGGTATGAGATAAAAAATAAAAAATTTGTTTTACCCATTCATCGACGTCAGGAACTCAGCATTGTCTTTTGTTCCTTTCATGTTTTTCAACAACATATTGATGGCTTCTTCAGGATTCATATCAGCCAAATGTTTGCGCAAAATCCACATGCGTTTGAATGTGTCTTTATCAAGTAATAAATCATCACGTCTTGTAGAAGAAGAAACAATATCAATAGCAGGGAATATTCTTCTGTTCGATAATTTTCTTTCTAGTTGAAGTTCCATGTTGCCAGTACCTTTAAACTCTTCAAAAATCACTTCATCCATTTTACTTCCGGTATCAACTAAAGCAGTTGCGATAATGGTAAGCGATCCACCATTTTCAATTTTTCTGGCAGCACCAAAGAATTGTTTTGGTTTTTGCATGGCATTGGCTTCTACCCCACCCGATAAAACCTTTCCGCTAGAAGGTGCTACCGTATTGTGTGCACGCGCCAAACGAGTAATTGAATCTAAAAGAATAACAACATCATGTCCGCATTCTACCAAACGTTTTGCTTTTTGTAAAGCAATGGTTGAAACTTTAACGTGTTTTTCTGCTGGCTCATCAAAAGTAGAAGCGATTACTTCTGCTTTTACGCTTCTTTCCATATCGGTAACCTCCTCAGGTCTTTCATCTACAAGCACAATCATCAAATAACATTCTGGATGATTTTCAGCAATTGCGTTTGCCAATTCTTTCAGCAACATGGTTTTACCTGTTTTAGGTTGCGCAACAATCAATCCACGCTGCCCTTTACCGATTGGCGTAAACAGGTCCATAATTCTGGTACTATAATTATCCGAACTGGTCGTAAGGTTTAATTTTTCGAAAGGGAATAACGGAGTAAGGTAATCGAAGGGAACGCGATCGCGAACTTCTTCCGGACTTTTGCCGTTTATCGTTTCTACTTTTAATAGTGCGAAATATTTTTCACCTTCTTTTGGTGGACGAACAGATCCATAAACGGTATCACCTGTTTTTAAACCAAAAAGTTTTATTTGAGAAGGTGAAACATAAATATCATCCGGACTAGACAAATAATTATAATCGCTGCTCCTTAAAAATCCGTAACCATCAGGCATCATTTCAAGTACGCCTTCACCCAATACAATACCATCGAATTCGATATTAAAAACCGGTGCTGTATATTTTTGTTGTTGATATTTTTGTTGAGGGTACTTTGGATTTTGTTGTTCGATATTTATTTCAGGTTGTTGAATATCTTCTTCCTGAAGCATTTGAGCAATTGCTGCTGGAACAGTAGTTTGTTCGCTAGTGATGGGTTGTAGATCAGCTTCAGCATCATTAGTAATTACCGGTTCAGCTTTTGGTTTTTTAGCAATTACTTTTTTGGGTTTAGCAGTTGCAGCTGGAACAGCAATTGGTTGTTCCACTTTGGTTTCTACTTGATTAGCTACTGGTTCTTCAGTAAATAAAGTGGAAGGCTCTGGTGTTGTTCCTTTTTTTACGGGTTCTTTTACAATTCTTTTTCTTTTAGGCTTATCTGCTCCGTCGGCATCATTTTTTACTTCTTGCGAGCCAGTTTGTTTTTCCATAATTGCAGCAATTAAATCTGTTCTTGATAAATCTTTTGAGTTTGAGATGTTGAATTGATCAGCAATATCGGTCAATTCTAAAACGAGCATGTCGTTCAGCTGTGATAAATTATACATAATAAGTTGAAAATGCGTTGTTCAAATGTTATACGCTTAAAAAAAGATGTGGTTGAAAATTTGTTGATGAAGGAAAAGGTTTTCAATGAAGCGATTAGATTGGGATTTATCTTATCAACCATTTCCAACACAATATTAAGTAGATTTTGTTTAATAAAAGAACTTTTTATTGATTTTTTATTAAATGCGGCATAAAAAAATTAGCTCAGCTTTGAAATGATCGATTAAAAAAGAAAATTGGATATAAATGAAAGATGCGGGATGCTGTATAGCATTTAGAAAAAATTTGAAATATTGATTTCTAAATGATAATTTTTGGAAAACAATCAAGCTTCTAACAATCATCGGTTAGGAAACCGGAAATATTCAAACCTCTATATAAACACCGGCTTGGAAGCCGGCGCTAGGAAGCATTTAGAAAAAATTTGAAATATTGATTTCTAAATGATAATTTTTGGAAAACAATCAAGCTTCTATCAATCAACGGTTAGGAAACCGGAAGTATTCAAACCTCTTTATAAACACCGGCTTGGAAGCCGGCGCTAAAAAAATAGCCCACCGTTTCAACGGTGGGCTAACAAATAAAATGATATTTTTAAAACGAAATTTATTTTTTTGAACGTTCTCCCAACCTCTTTAACCTCACAAACCTCTTAAACGTCTCAAACCTCTTCTCCTAATACCTTCCAAGGTTCATCACCTTATTCCATGTGGCAACAAAATCGTGAATGAATTTTTGTTGAGCATCTGCGCAAGCATATACTTCAGCAATGGCACGAAGTTCTGAATTAGAGCCAAAAATTAAATCAACACGTGTTCCGGTCCATTTTAATTCACCTGAAATACGATCGTGACCTTCAAATGCATCTGAAGCGCTTGAAGTTGCTTTCCAAGTTGTATTTAAATCCAATAAGTTGATAAAAAAGTCATTGCTTAATACATCAGTTTTTTTGGTAAATACACCATGATTTGAATGGTTGAAATTTGTGTTTAGTACACGCATTCCACCAAATAAAACGGTCATTTCTGGAGCTGATAAAGTTAAAAGTTGTGCTTTATCAATCAGCATTTCTTCAGCAGAAACAGTGTATTTCTTTTTCATGTAGTTTCTAAATCCATCAGCGATTGGCTCTAAAAAGGCAAACGAATCAACATCGGTTTGTTCTTGAGTAGCATCTGCTCTACCTGCTGTAAAAGGAACCACAATTTCGTGACCTGCATTTTTCGCAGCAGCTTCAATTGCGGCGCAACCACCTAAAACAATCATGTCTGCTAATGAAATGGCTTTCCCATCAGTTTGAGCAGTATTAAAGGCGGTTTGAATTTTTTCAAGTGCATCAATTACATTACTAAGCTGAGCAGGATTATTAACTTCCCAATATTTTTGAGGCGTTAGGCGAATACGTGCGCCATCAGAACCACCACGTTTATCAGAACCTCTAAAAGTAGAAGCCGAAGCCCAAGCTGTAGAAACCAATTGTGAAATCGATAAACCTGAGGCTAATATTTTTGCTTTTAAATCAGCGATATCATTTTCATCAATCAGTTTATGTAAAAAAGCTGGAATCGGATCTTGCCAAATTAAAATTTCTGTTGGAACCTCTTTACCAAGGTAACGTGCAATTGGTCCCATATCGCGGTGCGTTAATTTGAACCAAGCACGCGCAAAAGCATC
>VFKL01000150.1 GCA_009885535.1 Chitinophagaceae bacterium
AACAATACGCATTTGTATCATGTTGAATTTAAACCTCAGGGAAAGTTTGCACCGGCGCCAAAACAATCTCAAGGCGGAAGACCAAACAATAACAGGAAATTCAACCGACCAGCGAATAAATCCTTTTCAAGACAATCATCAAAATAGGGATGTTTGATAAAATAACTTGGAAGGTGGAAGGTAATGTGGGATTGAGTTTTAGCTTTTGTTAGGATGTGGTAGAGTTGGCTAATGTTTAGAAGAAATGTGCTAAAAAATTCGCAATGTTTTATGTAAAACACGTGTAATCTATTTGTGAAAAGTTGGTATGTTTGGGGAGTTAAATTGCAGGGATAAGAGATTTAGTACCAATTTTAAAGAACGCCCACTCTTATGAGAAAAATATTTTTAATTCTGTTTATTATAGTATCATCTTGCAATGTTAGTAGTCAGAAAGTAGAAAAGCCGAAAAAACTAAAAAGTATTCCAGAAAATGCGTTTTGGATTGGCGGAGTTGATGGTGGGAATTGGTATTATGTAGAGTATATTCATCTGCATAAAAAATCAGCAAAAATCTCAATCTATAATGACCAAAGTGGAGAACTTATAATTTCAAAAAAATTTATACTTGTTTGCGAAAGTCACAACCAAACAGTCATTAAAAATTTAGAAACGCAAATTGACAGTTTTGACGGAAACAGAATATACTTAACAGCCGAAAATGATAAACAGAAATGTTATTTACATTAATAAAAATTGGTGCTAAAAGCAACTACCCAAAATGCGGGGTTTCGTGTTCAAAAGACAGTTTTGTGGTTAATCAAACATTAGAATTGAAAAACGTTAGATGCCATTTTTTGAACACCTTACAAACATTAAAACAGATAAAATTATTTCGTAACTTAGATACGTAAAATTTATAGATATGACAATCGAAAGGACAAGTAAAGAAGTTATAATTAGGCTTCCATCTTATGTTAACACAGATGGACTTCAACGCTTGGTTGACTACTTAATATATAAAGAGGCTACTGCAAAATCAAAAGCCAAACAAGCTGACGTGGACGCTTTAGCAACGGAGGTTAAAAAAGGTTGGTGGACAAAAAATAGAAGTCGCTTTATTAAATGAAAATTGTAGAAAATTTGGAATAAGAAAAGAGATTTTAATAGTTATTTTTGGCGAATTTGCAACTTGAATTTTGACAACAAAATAAATGAAGAAAAAAGAGAAAATAAGCATAGATGAATTTGACGGCAAACGCTTTCAATTAAGACTTATTGAGCCAAAAGAAAATAATAAAGCTGTATTAACTCACTATTTGCATAACATTCAAAATGGAGTGTCAAAGCATTACAAAAAGGATGCTTTGAGTGTGTTAAAGGAATATGTTCAATATAAAGAACAAGATGAAAATGTTTCAATGGTTGAAGAAGAAGCATTGCAACAGCTTCTTTTTGAAGTTGAAAACGTACCGTTTCCAACTCCCGTCAATTATACATTTAAATTTATTGACCTTTTCGCAGGTATTGGAGGCTTCCGTCTTGCTATGCAAAACCTTGGCGGAAAATGTGTATTTACAAGTGAGTGGGACAAAGAAGCAAAAAAAACATACAGAGCAAATTTTGGAGAAATTCCTTTTGGCGACATTACAAAACCGCAGGTTAAAAATTACATTCCTGACAATTTTGATGTTTTATGTGCAGGTTTTCCTTGCCAAGCATTTTCAATTGCTGGCAAACGTGGAGGTTTTGACGACACAAGAGGAACACTGTTTTTTGATGTTGCAGAAATCATAAAAAAACACAAACCAAAAGCGATTTTCCTTGAAAACGTAAAAGGTTTAAGAAGCCACGACAAAGGAAAAACCCTTGAAACAATTTTAAACGTATTACGCAACGATCTTGGCTACTTTGTCCCAGAGCCTCAAATTATTAATGCTAAAAATTTCGGCGTACCACAACATCGCGAACGAATCTATATTGTAGGCTTTCGAAAAGACACAAAAATATCGGAGTTTGAATACCCTAAACCAACGAAACAAAAAGTATCTTTTGCAAAAGTGAAAGAGAAAAATGTTCCGCCAACAAAATATTTTTTGTCAACTCAATATGTTCAAACTTTGGTTAATCACAAGGCAAGACACGAAGGAAAAGGCAATGGTTTTGGTTATGCAATTATTCCAGACGATGGAATAGCAAACGCAATTGTAGTTGGTGGAATGGGTAGAGAAAGAAATTTAGTTTATGACCATAGAATTACAGATTATACCCCAACAACACATATTAAAGGAACTGTAAATCGTGAGGGAATTCGTAAAATGACGCCGAGAGAATGGGCGAGATTACAAGGCTTTCCAGATAAATATGTAATTCCGGTTGCTGACGCATCCGCTTACAAGCAATTCGGTAACTCAGTTGCCGTTCCTGCAATACAGGCAACAGCAATGAAAATTTTAGAACTAATAGGAATAAAAAATGCTAACAGGAAATAAAGGAGAATGGAGTGAAATATACGCTTTGTTCAAATTGCTTGGCGACAAACAATTATTTGCAGGAGATGCCGACCTAAACAAAGTCGAAGAACTTTTTTACCCAATTATAAAAATTATTCGCAACGAAAGTGGCGGACATTTTGAATATGAAATAAATGGAGATTTAGTAATTATTTCAGGAGGAAAAGAGAAATTAAGAATCCCTGTAAAAACATTTACAGAACAGGCTTCAAAATTGCTTACCAAAATAAAGGGAGAAAAAGGAACATTTGGAATTCCCGAAGTTGAAGCATTTATGACATTTATAAATTGTCAATCACTAAAAGCAAAATCAACTTCCAAAACTGATATTCGAATTGTTATTCACGACCAAAGGATAAACCAAACAGCAGAATTAGGATTTAGTATAAAATCTCAAGTTGGCAATGATTCTACAATTTTAAACGCAGGCAAAACTACCAATTTTATTTATCAAATTTCGGACTTCAAACCGACACTCAAAGTAATCAATGAGATTAACAAAATTGATACGATAAGTAAAATCAAAGATAGAATTGAAGCAATAAAAAACTTAGGAGGACAACTTAAATTTATAACATTAGAAAATAGCATTTTCAAAAACAATTTAGTGCTTATCGATAGTTTACTTCCAAACATTATAGCTGAAATTGTTAAGACTTTTTTCACAACAACATTAAGTTCAATAAAAGACCTTACTGATAGCATAAATAAAGCAAATCCATTGGACTACGACACTCAGTTTTCACATACATTTTACGACTATAAAATTAAACGCTTTTTGACAGATGTAGCTTTAGGAATGATGCCATCAAAAGTATGGACAGGCATTTATGATGCGACTGGTGGTTATTTAATTGTAAAAGAAAATGGAGATGTTTTATGTTACCATATTTATAATAGAAATCAATTTGAAGACTATTTGTTTGCTAACACAAAACTTGAAACAGCAAGTAGCACAAGACACGGTTTTGGTAAAATTTATATTGAAAATGGACAAATTTATTTCAAATTAAACTTACAAATTAGGTTTAAATAGATAACGCCCAATCAACTGTAAATTTGATCTGATATTGCAATAACGTAAAAAAATAGATTTTACCAGTATCTGGATTGAAAGAATTAAAACCATTCAAACATGGATAAAAGAGATGCTATAGATATTGCTATAAAATACGCAAGTGCGGTAAGATTAAAGTATGACTTTGCAAAAATTATACTATTTGGTTCGTATGCAAAAGGCAACTATAATGAAGATAGTGACATTGATATTGCTGTGATTTTAAAAGATTACAACAACCTAAATGATATACAATTGGACTTAATGCGGATAAGAAGAAAAATTGATAGTAGAATTGAGCCACATCCATTCAGAGAAAAGGATTTTGATATAACAAATCCGATAGTGAATGAAATTGTTAGATACGGACAAGACATAAAAAGTAAGATGGACTAGATAATTGAAATCGACATATATTTTGAGCTCAGATAAAAAATTAAATCCTTTAAATCCTATAATTCATCTAATTACGTAACTGGTTTTTTGTTTAGAAAATTTGCCAACCGAACAACAATCGCAAATTCAACCGACCAGCGAACAAATCCTTTTCAAGACAATCACCAAAATAAGATTAATAATCATCAATGATTTTTATCTTTGCTTGAAAAAATTTTAAACATGTTTAATAATCGCAGTAGAATTAAAGAACTTTTAACTTCAGATAAAACAAATTATCAAACTACCGTAATGGGTTGGGTAAGAACGTTTCGCAATAATCAATTCATAGCTTTAAACGACGGATCTACCAATAATAATTTACAAGTTGTAGTGGCATTGGGTTCGTTGGATGAAACAACCATTAAGAGAATAACCACTGGCGCTTGTATTAAAGCTGTTGGTGAAATTATTCCTTCATTGGGAAAAGGTCAAAAAGTAGAGTTAATTGCCAATAGTGTAGAAATATTGGGGGATAGTGATGCAGAAAAATTTCCATTGCAACCTAAAAAGCACAGCTTGGAATTTTTGAGAGAGATTGCGCATTTACGTTTTCGTACAAACACCTTTGGCGCTATATTCAGGGTTCGTCACGCACTGGCTTTTGCCGTTCATGAATTTTTCAATAAAAAGAACTTTGTTTATTTACATACGCCCATCATTACAGCAAGCGATGCAGAAGGCGCTGGTGAAATGTTTAAAGTAACCACTTTACCACTTGATGGAACTGCACCAAAAAATGAAGATGGCTCTATCAATTTTAAAGATGATTTCTTTGGGCGTAGTACAAACTTAACCGTTAGTGGACAGTTGGAAGGCGAATTGGCAGCAATGGCGTTTAGCGATATTTACACTTTTGGTCCAACCTTCCGCGCAGAAAACAGTAATACTGCTCGTCACCTTGCAGAGTTTTGGATGATCGAACCAGAAATGGCATTTAGTGATTTGGAAGACAATATGAATATTGCCGAAGAATTTATCAAATACATTATCAAATACGCGATGGACAACAATCGCGAAGACTTAGAGTTTTTATCACAAAGATTGGAAGAAGAAGAAAAATCAAAACCACAAAACGAAAGAAGTGAAATGGGTTTGATAGAAAAGCTAGAGTTTGTGGTAAATAATGATTTTGAAAGAATTACTTATACCGAAGCAATTGATATTTTACGCGAATCCAATCACAACAAGAAAAAGAAATTCCAATATTTAATTAATGAATGGGGAATTGATTTACAAAGTGAACACGAAAGATATTTGGTAGAAAAACATTTTAAAAAACCAGTAATCCTTACCAACTATCCAAAAGACATAAAAGCGTTTTACATGCGCCAAAATGATGACGGTAAAACGGTAGCAGCGATGGATATTTTAGCACCAGGCATTGGCGAAATTGTTGGTGGCTCGCAAAGAGAAGAAAGATTGGATAAACTTACTCAAAGAATGAACGAAATGCACATTCCAACCGAAGAATTGGATTGGTATTTAGATACAAGAAGATTCGGTGCTTGTCCGCACGCTGGCTTTGGGCTTGGCTTTGAACGAATGGTATTGTTTGTAACAGGTATGGGAAATATCAGAGACGTTATACCTTTTCCGAGATATCCTAAAAGTGCTTCTTTTTAAAAAGTTCAAGAGGTTCAATATGTTCAATGGGTTCAAAAGGTTGGAAGCATTTTCCAATTATTAGCATCTTTGTTTTATAGAAAAACTTCGTGCCTTTGCGTCTTTGTGCCTTCGTGTTTTAAGAAAAAATTCAAAAGTAAAAAGCTCGAAAATTATACAGATTATGCGCACAAATAAATAATGCAAACCTTAATCACATTGATGTATAAACCCCGTAGGGGTGATACAATACTAGAATGATTGTTAAGGGTGGATAAGAGCCCCAGCGGGGCGACATAAATTTTTCATTTTGAAGTTGAAATATTTTTCAAGAATAAAATGTTCCAACAGAATTGTTCCAAACAATAATCATATCGAAATTGTAATGAAACAGGTCGCTCCGATGGAGCTTTAAAAAACTGTACACATTAAATTATAAATATTATGCTCCTACGGAGCTAAAAAATAATGTGTCCATTTTCTATTAACCAATCTGAATTTATGTATAAACCCCGTAGGGGTGATACAATAATAGAATGTTTGTTTAGGTTGGATAAGAGCCTCAGCGGGGCGACATAAAATTTTAGTTTTCATTTTGATGTTTAGATTTATTACAAGAAAAAAATGGTGCAAATACAAATATTTGCACCATTTTTATTTCGTAATATTCCAATAAAATTTCCCCGAATAATTATCATATCTAAATTAGAATGAAACAGGTCGCTCCGATGGAGCTTTAAAAAAACTGTACATATTATTTTAGAAACATAATGCTCCTATGGAGCCATAATAAAATTATTAATCAAAAAAATATACGTACAAATTCATCCATTTTAACTTTTTACTTTTTCATCTTTACTTAATTAATATCCCAATAAATTTCGTTTTATATTAATAACTTCATTACATGGCAAACAAAAACATCATTGAATATTTAATAAATCCATTAGAGCTTTTAAAAACAAAAAAAGTACTTCAAGTTAACCCAACGGTCATTCCTGAACGAAAAGAAAATGTTTTAGGAAAAATATTTTTGTTCGAGTACGATTCAGAAAACATCACCTATTCGGAACTAAATAAAATAGAAGACACGTTTAAACACTTAGATACTTCTTTAACTTCTTGGATAAATATTGACGGGATAAATAGGGTTGAAGTAGAACGAATTTGTACGCAGTTTAATATTCATCCATTAATTATAGAGGATATTTTAAGTATTGGACAACGTCCAAAAATGGATGAAATTAATGGGATTTTGTTTTGTGTTTTAAATATGTTGTTTTTTAATGAACAAACAGAAACGGTTGAATCCGAACAAATTAGTATCATACTTGGAAAAAACTTTATTATCACTATACAAGAGGATCAAAAAAGAGATGTGTTTAATGTATTGCGCGAAAAGATAAAAATCAATAACAGTAAACTTAGACAACTGCATGCCGATTTCCTTTTTTACATGCTCATTGATACTATTGTAGATCATTATTTTTTGGTGATGGAAAAGT
>VFKL01000040.1 GCA_009885535.1 Chitinophagaceae bacterium
GGGATGGATTATTTTGGAGATTCATGCACGTGCACAGGGATTTCTTTTTACAAAATCCTAGATTGGGTATGTTGGTAAAGAGCTTTGATAAAATGACAGAATCAAAACAACAAACACATTTAAAAAATGCAGATTTTTTTCTTGATTCGTTAGATAAAAAAACAGATGCTGGTTGATATTGATTATAATACTTACTGATACAAAAATTTAAACCTTGTTAAATCATTGGTTCTTGGTGCTAGGCATTATACCAAAATGAATTACAATTCCAGTATTAATTACAAATTCGTCTTCGATTTAAATGCTATAAAAAGTATTTAACCCACCTATATAGTTGAGTATTCATTTCGATTTAATTATAAAAATCGAAATGTCCGTATTCTCAATTCGATAAATTTTAAAATCATGAATGATATCACAAAACGCATCATGATTTAATAATACCTTACGATTAAAATACCTACATCCCATATGCAATAGACCTAATCAAAAAACAAGATTTGAAAAATTATATCTGCCTTCAGTAAAACTTAATAAAATGAACTGGCATAAATTAAGCATACCGGAAATATTTGAATTGCTGAGCACCAACCAACAAGGTTTATCTGCAATTGCTGCTGAAGAAAAACTATTGCAAGCTGGCCCTAACGAATTACAGGAAGGTAAAAAGAAAAGCCTAGTCATTATGTTGCTGGCGCAGTTTAAAGATGTGATGATTTTAATTTTATTGGCTGCAGCAATTATAGCTGGTATTGTGGGAGACCTTACAGATACAATTGTTATTCTGATTATAGTTTTATTAAATGCCTTGCTTGGTTTCTTCCAAGAATTCCGAGCAGAAAAAGCGATGAAGGCTTTAAAACAAATGGCCGTCACGCAGGCTAGGGTTATGCGTGATGGGAGCATCAACTGGTTGTCTGCAACAGCATTGGTGCCTGGTGATATTGTATTATTAGAAGCGGGAAATGCAGTGCCGGCAGACTTACGCATTATTGAATCTACAAATTTAAAAATAGAAGAAGCGGCATTAACAGGAGAGTCGCATGCCATAGATAAAATCACAGATGCATTGAAAGCTGATGATTTGCAAATTGGTGATAAGAAAAATATGGCATTCAAGGGCACGTTTGTAACTTATGGACGGGGCATCGGTGTAGTAACTACTACCGGCATGCAAACAGAGTTAGGACGCATTGCTAAAATGTTGCAGGAAGATGAAACACTTACACCATTGCAACAACGCATGATTTCATTTGGAAAAAAGCTTTCTGTAATGGTATTGTTTTTATGCATCTTATTTTTCATTGCCGGTTGGTTGCGTGGTGAGGATATTACAAAAATGGTGCTCACTAGTATTTCGCTTGCCGTTGCAGCTATTCCCGAAGCATTACCCGCAGTTATTACAATTTCTCTAGCATTAGCTGCAAGAAGAATGATTAAGTTCAATAGCCTTATCAGAAAATTACCTGCAGTTGAAACCTTGGGTTCTGTTACCTATATCTGTACCGATAAAACAGGCACCCTCACTAAAAATAAAATGCATGTAGAAGAGTTGTTTGTAAACGGACATTTGTATAATAGAGAAGACTTGTCCTCTTTAAAACAACAAAAGGAAGTCGTGTTATTGTTACAGGCATTTGCCTTAAATAACGATGCTATTGAAGATAAAAATAAGCATATAAAAGGTGATAGTACAGAAGTAGCTTTGATGGAAGTAGCTAGAGAACAAAACATACAACCGGATACATGGCCACGACTGAAAGAAATCGCTTTCGATGCCGACCGAAAAATGATGACCACTTTTCATGCACACGAAAATAAGTTCATTTCTTTCACCAAAGGCGCTCCGGATATTTTACTAAAAAGATGTTTAAATATTGACTTGCCGATACTGCAACAACAGGTAGATAATATGGCGTCTAAGGGTCACCGTGTGCTGGGTTTTGCCTACCGATATTGGGATACATTACCTGAAAATCCGGACAGTGAAACTTTTGAGGTAGGTTTACAATTTTTAGGCTTAGCCAGTTTAATAGATCCTCCACGAGATGAAGTAATTGACGCAGTAGCTCAATGTAAAACAGCAGGTATAGTACCTGTAATGATAACAGGCGATCATCCGCTCACAGCAAAAACAATCGCACAACGCATTGGTATTTTAAGCAGTGACAAGGATATGGTAATAAATGGTCAACAATTGGCAGCATTAGATAGTGACAGCTTTTTGGCTAAAGTAGAAAAGATAAAAGTGTATGCCCGTGTATCTCCTGAACAAAAACTACTGATTGTAAAAACGTTGCAACAAAAAGGCCATTATGTAGCGATGACAGGAGATGGTGTAAATGATGCCCCATCTTTAAAAAAAGCAAATATTGGAATTGCCATGGGCATCACAGGTACTGATGTTTCTAAAGAAGCTGCCCATATGATTTTGCTGGATGATAATTTCTCCACCATTGTAAAAGCGGTAAAAGAAGGAAGAAGAATTTATGATAACATCCTCAAGTTTATTAAATACATGATGACCACCAACTCCGGTGAATTATGGACTTTATTACTTGGGCCAATTATTGGTTTACCAGTTGCATTGCTGCCTATACATATTTTGTGGATCAACCTGGTATCTGATGGTTTACCGGCTATTGCTTTATCTTATGAAAAAGCAGAAAAAGATATTATGAGCAGACCACCAAGACCTCCGCAACAAAGTGTTTTTGCAAATGGCAAGGGTTTGCACATGATATGGATAGGCATGCTCATGGCAGGTATTGCCTTATCACTACAGGGCTGGGCCATTAACCATGGACTACATTGGCAAACAATTGTTTTTAATGTTTTATGCCTAAGCCAGTTGGGTCATGTGCTGGCCATTCGAAGCGAAAAAGAGTCATTGTTTAGCATAGGCGTATTTTCCAACAAACCACTTATTGGCGCTGTGTTATTAGCCTTAATGCTTCAGTTTTCTATTACATATATTCCATTTTTTCAGCCCATTTTTCAAACAGAATCTTTAACGATGAAAGAGTTTGTTTTAGTTGTTTCAGTCTCGTCTCTTGTATTTTTTGCTGTGGAAATTGAAAAGTTAGTTTCGAGGAAAAGAAGAGTCAGTATCACCAAGGCAACATTTGTTTAATCCGGATTTTTCAGTTGGAATTGTGATGAAAGGAAAATAAAATCTTGGTTCAAGCATTTTGTCGAAACTGACACCAGTCATACCATTGAACTTTAATTATCACCACTTATTTCTTTAACTATCTTTTATTTTGTTTTAAATAAAATCGCCTTAAATACTTAATTTTTAATTTTTTTTATTTAAAAATAATTTAAAAATTCAAAATGAAAATCAGTTCGATTAAGGTATCATACTTTAAGCATTTAAAGTAATACAATTTATTTTTAAAATAATCATCAATTATGGAAACTGAAAAAGAACTTAATGAAGCGATTATAAACATCACAATGAAAATAAATGATAATTACCCAGAATTATCTAAATACATAAAAGAGATGCCTGTCAAAATATCAAATGATTTTGATAGTGGAATAACCATTAAAAATTTAAAGTCGTATTACGATTCGTTAAATGAGTTATTAAATCATTATGCGGAAAAACATAAAAAATAAAAAGCTAAAAATACAATGTCTGTTTGCAATTGTTTCAATTTCAAAATGATACAGCATAAATTTTCATTAGCGTAATTGTATGTAAATATTAAATTAAATCATTCAAGAAAAATAACTAATAAAAGAATTACTTGAAACAAAACAGTTTTAATAAAAAAGTAAAATCGATATTATTTGACTTTTAAATTCTTCATTTTGAATTAAATATTAACTCATGAAACAAAAAGAAAATAAACCAAATCTATCTGAAAATAAAACAAAGGTCAATAAAGAAATAGCTGAAAATGGGAAATCTTTCTATCCTGCAGAGGAAGATATATATAGCAAATTGAAGAATGAAGTAGATATAGATTCTGAAAATATTAAAAAGATAAAGTCAACAAATGAAAATGATATAACCCCAAACGAAAAAGATTTTGAGCACATGATGACTGGAAGTGATTTAGATATCCCCGGTTCTGAATTAGACAACGATCAGGAAGATATTGGTAGCGAAGATGAAGAAAATAATCATTATAGTTTGGGCGGAGATGCACACAACAATTTGGAAGAAGATAATGGTTAGCCTGAATAATTTTTTATCCCGGATTTTGCAGTTGGAATCGTGATGAAAGGGAAAAAGGCAATAAAGACGAGTGTTTGAGGCGATTTTTTGGTCGAAAGCATATTGAAATATGGTGAGGTCAAAAAGTCAAGCCAACGCTTGTATTTGCAGCATTTTTTTCTTGTAATAGATTTCAACTGCAAAATCCTGGTTTAATAAATATGTTTATGAAATAGCCATGACGAACGGTTCGATACCAACTGGGAATGATGATTAATTCTATAACATGTGACAAAAAACTAACTATTTTAAAACATGAAAGAACTCTTGCAAATTTCTACATTACCAACAAATAAATATTCTAAGAAATTTTGTAATGATGCGTTGAAGGAGATGCATAAAAAACTTTTTAAACTTCAAGATGTATTCTATGCTGATGCGAGATTTGGATTGCTCATTATTTTTCAGGGAATTGATACCTCTGGAAAGAACGGCTCTATTCGTCATGTAATGTCCAGTATGAATCCTATGGGTGTTGTTGTAAAATCATTTATAAAACCTACTACCGAAGAATTACAACATGATTTTCTATGGAGGGTATATTCAAATTTTCCTGCCAAAGGGGTAATAGAAGTATTCAATCGATCTTATTATGAAGATATACTTGTTCCAACGCTTTCAAGCACTTTGTCAAAAGAAAGAATTGAACATAGATACCAATTGCTTGATCATTTGGAGAATCATCTTGAACTTAATAATATTCATGTAATAAAATTCTTTTTGCACATTTCTAAAAAAGAACAACTTAAGCGGATTGAGGAAAGATTAACTAAACCACATAAACGTTGGAAATACTCAGAGCAAGATAAAAAAGCGGCAGAAAGATGGGAAGATCATTTAAAAGTATACCAAACAATCATCAATAAATGTTGCGTTAAATCCTGGAACATTATACCATCAGACAAACGATGGTATCGTAATTATGCTGTTGCAAAAATTATTACCAGTCATCTTGAATCTCTTCAATTGAAATATCCTCAATCATAATAGACTTGGAATTTGAAATAATACCAATTATAATTACATTTTAGAAATATATTTTCTGGTATAATGCCGATATGACAGCTGTTTGGTACAATTTCATTGGACCATTGCAGATGTCTAATCGGTATAAAGAAAGAACTTTTATTTCATACAGATTTTCAAAAATTAAATTCTCCTAAAAATTTAATCCACATTGCAGCTAACCACTTGAAGAATCCCGTAACCATTGAGCTTTAAAAATTTTGAGTGTTGGTTTGTGTACTACAGATTTTCGTTTTCGAAAGGTTTACGTTTAGGATTTAACCCATATTGCAATTAACCAGTTGTAAAATACCGTAAACATTAGGCTTTAAAAATTTTGAGTGTTGGTTTGTGTACTACAGATTTTCGTTTTTAGAATGGTTGACGATTAGGATTTAACCCATATTGCAGTTAACTAGTTGAAGAATCCAATAAACATTAAGCTTTAAAAATTTTGAGTGTTGGTTTGTGTACTACAGATTTTCGTTTTCGGAAGGGTTGACGTTTAGGATTTAACCCACATTGCAGCTAACCATTTGAAGAATCCCGTAAACATTATGCTTTAAGATTTTTGAGTGTTGGTTTGTGTACTACAGATTTTGCAGTTGAATTCTGTTTTAATCTACAATATTCTTAGAAATGGTAAAATAAAAAATACTTCCTTCATTTGATTTCGAATCTACCCATATTTTTCCTTTGTGCGTTTCAACAATTTTTTTACTGATGATAAATCCAAAATCGCTTTCGGGTAATTCTGCTCCGATATTGGTGGGATTGAAAACCAGAAAAAGGCTGTCGAAATATTTATTATCAATACCTATGCCGTTGTTTTTAAAAATAAAAAGGTGTTCATTTTCTTTTTCTTCAGTGCTGATGTGAATAACTGGATTTATATTTTTTCTGTTGAACTTAATAGCATATTTAATTAGTGTTTCAAAAAGCATTTTAATTTCTTTTTCATCTCCATTTATTATCGGTAAAAGCGTTGATGTAATCTCTGTTTGGGTTGCTACAATAAAATCTTTTAATTCTGTGGTTATTTCTTTCAAAAGCAAATTGCAATCTATGGAAGTGACAATTATTTTTTTACTAATTCTTGTAAGAAACAATAAGCTCTTTGTCATTGTTTCTATTTTGTTTTTTTTGTCGATTATTTTTTGAATAATTGCTTTTGCTTCATCATTAATGGTATCACTAAATTTTATTTTTAATTCGTTTGTGTATTCAGAAATATCTTGTACTGGATTCTGAAATTCATGCGACAGAATATATACAAAATGCTCTAGTTCGTTGTTGGTTTTAACCAGCTCTTCTGATTTTTGTCTGATGATTTCTTCGTTTTTCTTTCTGCCAGAAACATCTCTAGCAATGGCATATATTTTCCCAGTTGATGTGTCAGGACTTGAACTCCATTCCAGCCATAAATAGCTGCCATCCTGTTTTCGATACCTGTTAATAAAATTGATTGTGGTAATGCCTTTTTTTAATTTATCCATTTCCATTAATGTGGAATCAACGTCTTCTAGATGTACGAATTCAATAAACTTTTTGTTAAGCAAATCTGTTTCTTGATAACCCAATAATTTTGAAAAGTTGGGACTCAATATTTCAAAGAAGCCTTCGGTATTGGCAATACAAGTAAGATCATTACTGTGATCAAAAAAAAATTTGTATTGTGATAGATTGAGACTCTCTTTTTTTGATAATTCGGTTTCCAATTTCATAGTTTTTTATTTGTGAATGATACTAAATTTAATGCGTGGTTGAAAAGTAAACCATGAATTTATACTTTAGTTCAATTAAAGATATTTGCGCGGTTTTCATTTTATCTCTCAAAATACCCTGAATCATGTAGCCTTCATAATCATCTTCGATATTTAATTTCAGATTATTATCAAGTCTTTTTTGTTGAATTTGAAATAAGTCTGACAACTGATGCAATTCATCTCTTTTTTTTATTAGGTCTTTTTTAAAAAGCAAATCAGTTTCCTTTGTTAATTCAGAAATAGACGATGATTCAATTTTATTAAAAAGTTCATCCAATAATTTTTCCCATTTTGTTATTTCAACATCCCTTATTTTTAATATGATCAACGCGTTTTCATTTTCAAACATGAAAAATTTATTCTTCTCCATGCTTAGTGTAATCATGTTATCCATGAAATCAATTTAAATTGAAAATATTGTTTCAACATATAATAATATCTGATAAGTGCAACTTAAAAGAATGATAACAGTCACAATTCAAGTGTTTGACTAAGACTTTAAATATTTTCTGTTTTTTTGAATTCGTTTTGGGAATTAATGCAAATCAGCATGGTTTTATGCAGACAAATACTTTTAGTAAGGCTATCGTGATTAACCCCAAATTGAATTAATATAATTCTAGAATTATCTAGTATAATGCCAAGGTGGTAGCTATTTGGGACAATTTCATTGGACAATTACAGATATCCAATCGGTATAAAATAGCAAGGTTGATAAAATTACTTACAGATACAAAACTTTAAAACCAAAAACAGTAAAGGATTTCAGGGGCTGGGTACAAATTGGGTGCAGGAATAAAAGGTAAGGAATGGTCAAAACCGGCAAAAAAATAACAAGGCCAAAAATACACCCGTTTATTGAACAAAGGCAATTTTTATGAATTTTTACGCTTGTCTAAAATGATATTCAGTAGCAAAAGAACTTTCTATTATAGTTTTTGATTAAATCGTTCTTGAATTTCCTTTGCCGTCTTCATTATTTCTGAAAATGTCGGCACATTACCATACATCATTTCCTTTATCATGTCTTCATAGTCATTTTGCAATGCTGTTGATACGGATGCTGACGGGATAATTGAAATACGACCAATACAAATGGTATTGTAATCAAAATGCCTGAGTCTAGAATATGATATTCTATGCTCAATGATGTCTTCAATAAATTGATTGTTATCTAATGCTTTAGAATATTCAGGCAACTGATTAATTCGAAATAAATCATAATAATGGCGAGACATTCTGTAAGTCCTCATTTTGCTCTCAACTTCACGATTATATTCTTCATGTAACAAAAGGATTTTTTCAATTAAAGTCCTATTAGGTTGAATAGTCGTTACCAGAAATGCTTCCTCTCCATAAATCTCATTGGGGAAATAATGATTCAACAGCGTTTGCATTTTCCGACTATCATTAGGTTCTCTCTGCGAACGAACACTAAATTCAATTTTTACCCTACCCGGCAAATAGGGATTGGGATCAAACAAAGACTTATAATTTACATAAATGGTTTGTGGGTCTGTATCAGGCATATCTGCTTTTATAGCTTCCACCTCAATAGAATAAAGTTGCTCTGAAATTTTTAGTTTTTCAAACTGTTCTTTCAGTTCATTTGTAATCTCTTTGCTTGTAAATAAGCATCCTGCTCTCCTTAACAGTTCTACATATGTTTTTGAAGGTTTATCAATATACTTCTTCCCAAATGCTTCTGAACTTAAGACAATATCAATATCTTCTGAAAAACGATCTATTATTCCCCACCCTTTACTTAATGAAGTTCCACCCTTGAATGCAAAGTATGGCGCATACTTTGAAGTAAATAATAATTGTAATACAAGCGTTACCCACCAATCTTTTTCAATAGCCTTTGGCGTAATTCCAGACTTTATTGAAGCTTGATTTAATGATGTTCGTCGAGAATCATCATCCAATTTATGAAGCCATCCAATCATAACTTTTGATTTAAAAAATTCTTAATTACAAAATCACTTATTCTTGAAGGTGCTAATTTTAAATCATGCTTTAATTTTTTTTCATCCTCTTTTTTAAGCAAGATGATTATTTTATTTTTATCCGATTCTGAAAGATTATCTAAGTCCAACTCTTCTAAACCCAAAAAAAGCAAACTGGTTATTGTACCAATCATTGCTAATTTTTTGGTGGTAGTTGGTTGAAATACAATTGAGCTTTTCCCAAGGGAGATGTTTTTTTTAGTACCATTGGTTAGATATACCATTTTCATAGGTACTTGAGTTGACAGCCCAATTTTATTTAAAGCATATTGACCGGTAGGCATGATTTTGACATGATCTTTTTTAGCCAAGGTCACAGCAATCTCTTCCATAGAAGGAAGTACATCCCCAAATACTTTATCGTGAATTGGTATCGCATAAATACCTTGACCCATCCGTACAAGTACTTTTTGCGCTACCAATCGGGAGAGCGTTTTTCTTATGGCAGTAGAGGTTCCTAAGTCCTTAAAATCAGATGGCAGAAAAATTGCCCCTGGCTTTGCACGCTTAACCTTTGCTTCAATTTGGCTATTTATAGATTCATTCATGTCACAAATCTACATATTTTTGCGACAAATAAAATTAATCTTTGTCACAATTATTCAAATTTAAGTGACATTTATACCTAACTCCAGTACTAAAAAAAGTTATTATGCCGCTATTGGCATTAAAATAAGATTGGAGCAAATAAATACGTATACTGTTAAGCTTTTATATCATTTTCCAATACAACACTTTAAAATCCTTATCAGTAAAGGTTTTGAGGGGCGGGGTACAAATGGGGTGCAGGAATAAAAAGTAAGGACAAATTTCAACAACCTATTTTTTAGTACGATTTCAAACTTCTCAAATCAATTTATCCAATAAATTTTTCTTTACTAATTCATACGCTGCAGTATGGTTATACAGTTCTGTTGGTCTGATTAGACCAGCAATATCACCAATGAATTCATCATCTTGCATTTTTGCTTCCATATTTTGAAGATACATTTTTTTGCTTGGCGGATGATCAACTACAAATTTCATGTATTGATGATAGCATTCTAAAATCGATTCTTTATTCAAATCAGGAAGCTGTTCTAAAGACTTGTGCATGTCGAATAAATCTCTTCCTTTTCTTCTTTGATAAAGTGCTCGTAATTTTGTGCCTAACAACTCTTCAATCTTATATGTTGTAATGTTACAAGCACCGGTAAACCAAGCAGATTTTACTTCATATGGGAAATGGTGATATCCTAAAATGGTGAAATGCTCTCTACAATTCGTTTCTACTTTTAAACGTAGATTTTGAACTGGTGGAAACTCTGATTCAAATCGATATTGGAGGGTGAAATTATTTTCTTTTTGTTTACGTATTGGCTCCCCTAAAAATGCAAGTCGTTCTCTTAATCTATTTGCAATATTGCCAAATGGTTCTGCTGTTATTTGCACCAAGTCTATATCTTCAGAATAACGAGGCTGAGGATTCAGATATAATTTATGTAAAGCAGTACCACCTCTGAAGGCAAGACTTTTTGCCAATAATTCATCGGAAAATATTTCAACCAATGCTCTGCAAATAACTAAATCTTGTTCAACTTGTTCATTCGTTTGCCAAGGAACTTGATTTGACCATTCTGTTATGTATGCCTGAGGAATCATTTAATATTTTTTGTATAAAGTAAATTAAAAGTCTGTTTCAATAATCGTATTTATAATCACTTTCCATTTATCATCAACAGGAAATCCTTTAACAGGTGCAGATGTTTTTAATGAAATGGGATACAATTGGGTTTTATTATTTTGTAGTAATTCGTATAGTTTATTTGCAAGCAATTTATTATCCAATACTTTATCTAACAAATACCCCAACCGCTGTAAGGCACTGACTGAAATATATTCAAGCAAATAGTTATCAAAAGATTCCGGTTTAATACTTTCCATCAACTCATATAAAATTGTTGTTACCCGATTGATTCCTCCAACCCTTTTTGAATATTGAATAAGATCTGTTGCTGTCAATATCGGATTAGAAATTTTCAAGTAACCTGTTTCTGTTTTTTTTATTTCTAATAATTTTTCTGGTATCTCCTCTTTACTAAAGTAATTTACTTTAAGCCCTTTTTTTTGAGTCGGTCTTAACACTGGAAAATTTGTGACCACAAAAAATTCTTGTGGTTGTTGATGTGAGGCCCCATGATAAGCCGCTGCATTCAATAGAGCCAAATAATAAGGACGTTTTAGCTCTTTCATAAAACTATCAAGATAGATTGCTGGAGGAAGAATCCCTTTTGATTTGTATTGCGGAGGGATGATTAAATAATAACCCTTATGAATAGAAATGATTAATTCCTTATCAACTAATCTTTTTAATGAAGATTTTATTGCAACATTTTTTTGATTGGGAAATGCAATTCTTATTGCGTCCAAAGTAAATGCATACTTACCCTGAGATAATAATTTATTAACCCAATCCTCAACTTTGATATTTTGTTTTGCATCCACCAAAAAGTATATTTTTGCGAAAGGTAGTGAATTTCGGCACTTTTTGCAAATTTTTTATTTTTAAAAATTTGCGAGAAACCTGATAATTTTAGATATAATAAATTGACAATCAAATAGTTACACTATTTTCAATACAAAACTTTAAAACCTTTAACAGTAAAGGGTTTCAGGGGCGGGGTACAAATGAGGTACAGGAATAAAAAGTAATTAGAGGGTGGTTTTAAGGGGGTGGAGAAATAACCGGTAAACTATCTTTTTAAACCTTTATTTACTAATACCCTTTTCTTAACATATCAGCAAACTCATTTGGTAAAATGGATTCCTCAATGGCCTTTGCAGCTTTTTCAATATCATACTCAAATCTTACGAACTCTACTTGAATTGTGTTTACATTGGCAATTGAGCTATCTGGATTAATATTTAAGATAACATAACAACCATTAGGATTATTGTCTTTTGGCTTACCTACTGAGCCAATGTTAATCGCATGTCTATAATGAGTATTTTCACTTATTTCTCTTGGCAAAACTCTATGGTAAGGTTTATGTGTGTGACCGAAGCACATAATATCGGCATCAGATTCTTCCATAATTCTTAATAAACTTTTTTCATCTCTATCTTCAAAAAGATATTCGTTTATTCTTCTCGGACTTCCATGCACCAATAATAAATTTAATTTATCATGGTTTAACTGAAATTCAACTTTTATATGAGCAGGTAAAGTTCTCAAATATCTTCTTTCGTCAGGTTTTAATATAGAATTAGTAAATGAAATCGATATTTTACCCATATCTTTTTCAGGATTTGTTTTATAGGCACAACCACAATCATCACTCATTAATCCCATACCTTGATCGTAGTTTCCTGCGATAGTTGGAATACCTCTTTTTCTAATTTCATTAATTACCTCGTTAGGCCAAATATTATAGCCAACTAAATCACCTAAACAATAAATTGCATCAGGTTTTTGTTCTTCGACACTTTTAAAAAACGCCTCCAAAGCAGGTAAGTTTGCATGGATGTCTGAAAATAATGCGATTTTCATTTTGTTATATTTTTTATTAACATCAATTTGATAAGAATATACTCATTTCATCCGCTTTAAGATAATCATTGGTTTTATACAACAGGTTTCCATCTTTGTCAGTGATAATAAAAAAAAGCAGGCCTACTTTCAGTTCGGGAAATAATGTATCGGCGGCA
Source organism: Chitinophagaceae bacterium (assembly GCA_009885535.1). Lineage (GTDB taxonomy): Bacteria > Bacteroidota > Bacteroidia > Chitinophagales > Chitinophagaceae > Ferruginibacter. The sequence goes on from VFKL01000040.1 coordinate 12,696, forward strand.
TATATATTAAAGGTTGGAGTGCCTTCATACACTTTTAAAAGAATGGCATTCTTCAAAGCAGCATTTAGCTCAACATTACTTTGTGTTGTTTTTTGAAATTCTTTGCAATTAGTACACCAGTCTGCGTGAAAATCCACAAATACCGGTTTGCCTTTTTTTTGGGCTTCTGCATAAGCTACTTCTTTATCGAGATACCAAGTGAGTGCACCTTTTTGTTCTGTTTCCGGTGCTTTGGCTATAACTTTATCACCAACAGTTGATGCGCCTCCTATTGTTAGTGGTAAAAATGCTTTTACTAAAACCAGAACCCCTATGATAAAAGATAGAAAAAGAATTGATCTTTTTGTTTTTTGATACACTATCATTTCTTCTGGTTGGAAGTGGTAAACGGATAGCAAGACAATTAGTATTCCGAGCACTGTGAGATATACCGAACTTTCACTGAAGCCGAAGCCAAGCAATGCTTTTTCAAGGTACATGTAAGAAAAGTAAACGATTAAGCTGCCCAAGGCCATTTGAATGTATTTCATCCATTTACCGGATTTAGGCAATTTCAATCCAAATACACCTATTAAGAGAAAGGGAAGACCAACACCCATTCCAAATAATAACATTTTAGAAGCTGCGGTAAACGCCAGTGTAAAAGAAAATGTAGGACTAGCCGAAGCAATACCGATAAGAATGCTCACCACTATAGGGCCAACACAGGCAGAAGATAAAAGCCCTGCACTCATTCCCATTACAAAAGTTGATACAACAGTTTTACTTTTTCCATTGGCATTAGTGCCAGAAAAAATCGGCAGATGTAGCAAGTCAGCTGACGAGAGGCCGAGTAAAAAAATAACCGTTGCAATAAGAAGGTTGGTTACAGGGAAATGCAATACAGAATTGAATGCCCCACCAGTAAAAGAAGCGATCACACCAAATAAAAAATACATTGCAGCAATTCCTGAAAAATAAACCGCAGGATGTAAAAACAGTTTATTGTTTTGCGACCTTGCTTTTAAAACATTTATTGTGATTGGGTATAAAGGATAAGTGCATGGCAAAAGACTAGCTAAAATCCCACCCAAAAACAAAAAGAAATAAGCTGATAAGCCCGAACTACCAGAAGACAATTGTTTTTCTATCCATTCGTTGAAACCTACTAACGGCGAAGCAAAAACGAAAGAAGGAAATAAAACGGCAGTTAAAATAATTAAAAAAAATAGCGACCGATTTCTCATTACTTCATTGATTTAAGTAATGAAAAAGTATACATGACTTCTGTAGCTATTTGTTTACAACGCTCATTGTAAATTTCAGCTTCATTTGGTTTTCCATCAGCCACTTTAGGGTCTTCATAGGGAGTAGCAATTTTTATTGACGCGCCCTGTACAATTGGACAATTCTTATCTGCATGAGAACAAGTCATCACTGCTGCAAAGTTAGATGTTGGATTGGGCGCATCCGTGTATTTTTTAGAAAATGACAAAACTGCCGGTGTGCCATCAGCGTATTTAACTTCATAATTAGAATTGGCTCCATCTGTTTTTTTAGTAATTAAAAACCCTGCTTTTGTGAGTGCCTTTACCGTTCTTTCATTACAAGCCGTTACTTCCATACCTCCAGAAAAACTAGACACGCCTTTTACGCCATAATACGCTGCTGCTGCATAAGCCCAAAGTTGGGCCATGTGACTTCTCCGGGAATTATGAGTACATATAAAAACAAGGCTTGCCTTTTTCTCTGAACTCAATTTCGTTTTTAGGTAAAGTGCAATTTTCTTTAGTTGTATTTTCCTTTCTTCAGGTATTTTATCAAATTCTTTCTCTGCAGTTTGCAAATATTTTGTAATGGGAGCATATAATTTAGACTTAGCCATTTCACCTGTTTTAAAAGATGAAAGGAGAACCAATAAAATGCTGCTAAAAAGGACAATTGATTTTTTCATTTAATTTTTTATTTAGGTTAATTTAATTTTTCTTTTATAGTTGATAAATTGTTTGAAGGAACTTTGTAGTATTTTTTACGTATCCAGAAAGCAACATTCACCAATGCTATCAATGCCGGCACTTCTACCAATGGTCCGATAACTCCGGCAAAGGCCTGGCCGCTGTTGATACCAAAAACCCCAATGGCAACTGCTATGGCTAACTCAAAATTGTTACCTGCTGCCGTGAAAGCAATGGATGCGTTGGTAGAATAATCTGCACCCATTTTTTTTCCAATAAAAAAGCTGACTAAGAACATGATGGCAAAGTAGATTACCAGGGGTATAGCGATTCTTACAACATCAAGTGGTATTTGTACAATTAATTCACCTTTTAAACTAAACATTACCACGATCGTGAAAAGTAAAGCAATCAATGTAATAGGAGAAACAAAAGGAATGAACTTTGTCTCATACCATTCTGTTCCTTTTGCTTTTAACAAAAAGTAACGGGTTAAGAAACCTGCTGCGAATGGAATACCTAAATAGATGGCTACACTTTCTGCAATTTGGCCAATGGTAATATCAACAACCGAACCTGTTATCCCAAAAAATGGGGGAAGCACTGTAATAAAAACATAAGCATACACACTGTATAATAGTACCTGAAATACACTATTCAATGCAACCAACCCTGCTGCATACTCTCTGCTGCCTTCGGCTAATTCATTCCAAACAATCACCATTGCAATACAACGGGCAAGACCAATTAAAATAAGACCTACCATGTATTCAGGATAGCCATGTAAAAAGATAATTGCCAATACAAACATTAATATCGGGCCGATTACCCAGTTTAGGAATAAAGAAACACCCAGTACTTTTGTATTCTTAAAAACCTCTTTTAGTTTATCGTATTTCACCTTGGTAAATGGTGGATACATCATTAAGATTAATCCAATAGCTAAAGGAATATTAGTAGTGCCGGTAGAAAATGAATTGATAAAGGTGGATGACGATGGAAAGAAGTAACCAATAGCCACACCAATAGCCATTGCTAAAAAAATCCATAGTGTTAAGTACCTGTCTAAGAAACTTAATTTTTTTCTTTCATTTGCTGGTGCGCAATTATCTACAGACATATTATAATTTTATTGCTTAAATTTAACCCCATCCTGAATTAGTTTACAAACATTTTGATTAAAGATTTTTTTCATAAACCGTTATCGTAATATACCGATTGAATAAATCAAAAAAAATCAACAACACTTACTATTATTCACAGCAACCTTATCAAACATTTTAATAATCAACGAACTTGCTTTTGCCCATTCTTTCTCATCAAGACAATAACAAACTGAGGTTCCTTCAATCTCACCTTTAATAAGTCCAACCTCTTTGAGCTCTTTTAAATGTTGAGATACCGTGCTTTGAGATATGGGTAATTCATCTACAATATCGCCACAAACACATGATTGTTTTTTTAGTAATAGTTGAATGATTGCAATTCTTGCTGGATGTGCCAAAGCTTTTGCATATTTGGCAATATCCAATTCTATTTTTGTATAGTCTATTGTTTTTGTAATTCCCATTTAATCGCAATATTACGATAATCATTTTATTCAAAAAAATATTTCATAAAATGGCGCGTTATTGAATAGAAATATGTGAAAAAAACAATGAGAGAATTCTAATCAAAACAAAATGTATTATATTTTTTATTTTATATCATTTGCCGATACAAAACTTTAAAACCCTTACCAGTAAAGGTTTTCAGAGGCGGGGTACAAATGAGGTAAAGGAATAAAAAGTAAGGAATGGTCAAAATCAGCAAATAATAAAAGGGCATAAATCACACCCGTTTATTGAACAAAGGCAATTTTTATGAATTTATACGCTTGTCTAAAA
>VFKL01000163.1 GCA_009885535.1 Chitinophagaceae bacterium
AACGTTTTGCCGATTTAAACGTTTCTAATGCACCATCTTCATAAGCATAAACCGCTTTGGGCAATGGATTGTTTTTTTTCGTCAACGCATTTGCAACAAATTGATCAAACGCCTGATAACTTTTGTCGATGCTAAATAAACCGGTTTCATGCCTAAGTAAATTATTGAATTTCATTTTCTTACTTAACATCCTTCCCAATTCATACCAAGGAAACATTTCTGTGTAAGGCTGAACGGATGAATCAAAACTTCTTTTTCTAAATTCAGAAAGCGATTGAATACCGCCCAATGAATGCCAAATATTTCCTGGATATGCAGCAACAGATGTGTAGAAATTTTGCAACATTTTCTCAGAAACCAAGCCGTTTAGAATGCCACGCACATTTGCATTTCCTGTGGGATGAGATAATAAAATCAAAGCAAATGTTTTTTACTACGTTTAAAGATTAAAATCTTTACGTTGTATTTAATAAAATTCAAGATTCCATTTTTTTTGCTGACAATAAAATTCAAATGATTGCTGAATAAAAACACAAAAAACTTTACTTTATAATTAGAAGACAATTTAAATATTGCCAGTTTAAGTTCTTTCTTTTGAGCTATTGTAAATACATCCCAACTTAAGCAATCTGCTTGACTACATGCTTTAGAAGTACGCGCTTTAATTATTTTATTTAACGACCAATTTCTTTTTTTGAATCCAGGCTCGATCACTTTTTCATACACATCAATCAGTCCAATGATTTCATCTAATTTTCTTTTTTGCCTAATCTTTCCTTCGTCATTCCAAACCCTGTAACAAGAAAGCACTTCATTTATATATACATTTCCATAACCTGCATTTGATAAAGATGCCGACAAATAAAAATCTTCCGCAAAGTTTTTTGTTGCTTTAATATAGTTAACAGATTCTAGTGCTATTCTACGAAACATAATGATATTAGCTGCCACTTGATACCCATGAACTGATAATTTTAAAGCTTCATCACCATCAACAAATTTTGTTTTTCTAGACAAAATTCTAAGTTTCGTTTCTTTATTATTTTCATCTATTTCTTGAACAGAGGCATGGGCGTATCCGGCGTTTGGATACTTAATAAATTCATTGAATAGTTTTTCTGCGTACTCGGGTTTTAAGAAATCATCTGAATCTAATTTGATGATAAAATCACCGGTGCATTTTTTTAAAGCAAAATTGGTGTTCGACTTAAGTCCTAAATTAATGGGTTGATGAAAAACCATTAATTGAGGATGTAATAAAACCATTTTATCAAGTATATTTTTTGTATGGTCTGTACTACAATCATTTGAAATGATAATCTCATCAATTTTAATCGTTTGATTCAATACACTGTTTATCGCCAGCTCAATATAATTGGCTTGATTAAACGTTGGTATGCAAACAGAAATTTTCACTTGTTAATTTTTTCGAAGTAAATAAAAGATTCGATTGGTTTTTTCATTTATCTGCGAAACAAGAATGTCAATTTTATTTCTCCAAAACAAAACCTTCCATTCTGTTTTTTGGGCAATAAAATATACCGATACTAAAACAGAAAGAATTAAGCCCAATTGATGAAACCCATTTTTATTATCGTATGGAGTAATCGAATAAATTAAAAACAATAAAGGCACATGAAATAAATACAATGTAAATGTGCAATTTGACATTGTTGAAATCACACTTTGAACATTACTGAAAATGTTGGTTTTGGAAAATTTTATAAGCAACCTAGACATTCCAAAAAATGAATAAATATTTAACGTCACTAAAACTGAAAAAATAAAATCAGCTATATAATTCCAAGAGAAATATAAGTAAGTGCCGAAGAATTCATGATCGCCATCTTTTTTATGAAATGGCAATTGAATTTTTCCAACAATCGTGTAAAATAAAAATATAGTTGAAATCAAAAAAAGCAAAACAGAAAATGTTGCATTCAAATACTTTGACTTAGAGAAAAAGTAATACAACAAAGAACCCATCAACCAACAAGGAAAAAGCAGCATCACTTTAATCCCAGAAACCAAAACAAAAAAGCCCAAAAACAAAAAACGAATTCTCCCTTTTATCAATAGAAAGCTAGCAATTAAAAGGTAATACATAAATTCATAACTCACCGACCAAAAAGGACCATTCAAAGGAGGTGTTGCATTTAATGACCAACTTTGTGTAAGGAATGTTAGGTTTAAAATAATCCGTTGGAAAATATTTGTATTATTTTGAATTGATGTAGCATTAAACACTTGAAGTTCTACCAATACAAAAGCAAGCAACATCGAAAAAAATAATGCTGGAACAAGCACCGAATACAATCTTCCCAATCTTGCAATTAAAAAACTTTTCAACGTTACATTAGGTCTGCTTGCAGACATGGTGATTAAAAATCCGGATAACACAAAAAATAAAATCACAAAATAATGTGCTGAAAAATAATTCAAATGAGTGATTTTTTCGAAAGAATCAAATGAAAAAATATGTTTCCCTTCAATTTCCAAAGATCCAAAATGATAAAGAAAAACACAGAACGCCGCAATTATTCTTAAAATATCAATATATATAGACTTGATTTTATCCACGCTTAATCTTTTACTGAGTTTAAAATAGCTTGAGTATAATTTTTATTTTTCCAATTCAAACATTCCATAAATCCGGCTGCGCAAAGCATAGATTTATTAATGTGTAAACAAGGATGACAACTAACTTGATTATCAACAACATCTCCTTTAAAAACTGGGGAGATAATTCGAGATTTCAAAACTTCTGTAATGGTTATAGTACATTTCTTTGTAGCGTACTGCAATAAATGAGATGGAAAACTATCCGTTGAAATTGTCCATTTTGCATTATGAGACAATGCAATAATATCACCAGGTTCTTTATAAAAATAAATCACTTTCAAACCCGCATCAATAAACGCTTGTGCCTCTTTGTCTTTGAAAAAAAACGCATAATACACATTAGGTAAATTTTCTTTAGCCCACCAAACTGGAATAAATTGTCGACTAGTGCCAGTTGGAAAAACAACAATATTTTGTTTTAAATCATTTGGCATTTCTAACTCTGGAGAAATCGGTATCTGTTGATTTAACCTGTTGTACATTAATAGATAATCTTTCTCTAATTGTGAAATGTATTTTTCATAACTGATATGCCTTAACTTTTTTATGCCAATCACATCGAGATAACCTTGATACACTTCAATCCATTTTTTATGTGGCACTTGTATCAAGCCCAACAAATCAAATGTGCCAAACAACAACGCATTTATTTTATCTTTTAACCCTGTTTTTTTCTTATCGTGAATAACAGCTCTATAATATGGTGCAATAAATTTTTGTCCAGATAATATTCCGCTCAATAAATCCCTTACGCCCAAGGTGGTATATTTCAAATTTGATTTTGGTTTATCACTATGAATAACCAATCGATCTCCAAAAGTAAATTCAGCAAGCTGTTTAAAAAAAGGAGGAACAATAATTTCAAATGTATATTTCGAATCTATTCCCGAAATAGCATAAAAACTGACCAATCGCATCCAAATATCTCCATTACCACCAGAAGAAGAATCAATAATCAATCTCATTAAAAATCTACTTTTTTAAAAATTACTTTTTGTTGTACAACTGAGGATTTAAAGCAGGGTCGTTATACATTTTCAACTGACGATATACTTTGAATCTAATTTCTCCTGTTTCTAATTTCGTTATGATACTTTCAAGGCAATTTGAAAGGTCTGTAATTTGTTCGTCTAAAACAGCAACCTTGCTGCTACATTTTAAAATATGATCTTCGGAAGCATCCATACGCAATGTTTCTTCATGCATGTGGTATCTTTTTAAAGACATAATAGACAATCGATCTATCATCATGCCTGGTGTTTCAGAATGCAATGGGCCTTTAGAAACAATATAACTTTGAAGTAAAGAATTTAGAAACCACTCGTCAATTTTTTCCATTGCGTTATTTCTAGATTGATTGTAAAAATCAATATTTCGTTTTGCTTCAACAATTCTATTGGGTTCAACATCTTTTATTCGAGCAATGTCTTCTTCATGCCACAATGAAAAATTCCATTTGTGGTTTTCTTCAATAAAAGCCCATGGATGCTCATTTTCAGAAACTATTAAAGCTTCGTGCCAAGCTTCCACTTTTGATTTATGATCTGATAAAATTCGTTTAACACTAATCATTATTTTATTTATTTGAACTATTTATCGTGGTTAAAAATTGTTGGGCGATATATTTCACATCCCACATTTCTGATGGCCTATTTAAAAATTCAGGCATTTGATTTTGGAGCGCCGTATCATAATCTGGCAACACGTCACCGCAAGACATTTCTACATTTATACCATGTAATTTCATAGCGGCAAAAACGCCACTTTTTCCAACGTGCTGACTAGGTGTGCAAGAAATACCTACATCTAATTTTTGTAAAATCGTTGAAATTTTATCAGATGGCAATTCGCCTAATGAAATAAATTTTACCATCCCAATGAAATGATCTTCCAAACGTTCTAATTCTTTTTTCCCAAATGTGCCAACACGCCCAAAATGTAAAAAAACAATTTTCTGAATTTTATTTTTTGAATCATGCAACTCGCACAACACGCTTTCAATATTGGCTTGAGGATAAATGGTTCCAAAAACGCCTACAAAAATGCAGGATGAAATATCGGTAATCTTGTTTTCAGTTAATATCAAATTGAAATAAATCTCGTCTGGTTTTATTTTTTTGATGTTGCTAAAAAGCGGCAACACCATTGCGTTGATTTCAGCTTTTTGTAAAACTAAATTGTATAAAATATTTGTAGTTGTAATTGATTTGGGTTTTGTTTTTGCGATGATTTTTTGCGCTATGTATTTTTGAAAAAAGCCCAACACTTTATGTTTAAAAGGCGAGATGATTGAAATCCCTACCCAAAGTTCATGAAACATAATGTGGAAATTCCGATTGCAAACCAAAGGCAATAAAGCATGGTGAAATCCGAAAGGCATCCCTTTATGATGAAAAGAAAAAGGAACATATTGTAAGCTAACCCATTGAGGATTGAATGAATCAATCCATGGTTTGGCTGATTTTATATTTTGATGAAAACCATTTTCATAAGGCAATCTTAACACCTCCATTTTCACTCCATCTATTTCTTGAAATTCAACAGTATCCGATAAAATCTCCTTGTCCATTAAAGCCACCAACTTACATTCATTACCTTGATTAATCAACTCACCAGCTAGCTTACGGGTATAATCTCCTACCCCATCTTTTTGGTATTCTAACGACCCGCAGAGAAAAAGAATTTTCATTAATTATTTACGATCACGTATTTTTTTTGCAGGAATGCCAGCCCATATTTCATTAGGCGGAATAGATTTATTTACAATTGACCCTGCGGCAATAATAGCACCATTACCAATCGTCACTCCTTTTAGTACGACAACATTTGTGCCTAACCAAACATTTTCCTCAAGTACAATTTCTGCTTCTGGTCCAATTTGGTTTCGCATTAAATCTTCCAAACTAATGCCATGATCATGATCTACAAATTTGCAACCAGAACCAATAAGCGAATCCTTACCAATGACAACCTTTTTTTTAATATTGAATTCACATCCAAAGCCAACGAATACATCATCTTCAATAATTATACTCGGACCTTCTTTCCAAATTCCATCAAACTTAAAATATACGCTATGTTCAACGACACAATTTTTACCGATTGAAATTTGATGGGGCCAAGTAACTTTAATTTTTGACAAATAAGTTCCTTCACCAATTTGCATCCCAGAAATTTTCAACCAAATAGTATTTATTAAACTACGCCATTTGTTTAAATAACGAAATCGTAAAACAAAAATCAATTGATGTAAAAAATATTTTTTCTTCAAAACTAAATTGAGATTGAAATTATTTACTGTAAAAACGTGCTAAAAAAGAAACGATTTTTAATTTAACTTTCATCTTACTTAAAACAAAAGCAGGATAAAGATTTATTGGGAACTGAACATTATTCCAATATGATTTATCAACAAATCTTGGACTAATTCCTTTTAACCAACTTTTAAATGGGTTATAATTCCAAGGCTTTACCGAACCAAGTGCATGCGGTAATATTACCAATCCATTTTGAAAACCCATGGTTTCTTTTCCAGCAAAACTAAAAATCTGATTATCCAATTCTACGGTTGCATTAAGTGCATCTTGATCTGTTTTTCCAAAAATGGCAAAATCACCTGAATCTTTTTCAGCCAATGGAGTACAGTTGATAAAAGCTGATTTCTCTAAACCGCCAATGCTTTCCCCCATCAGTTCTTGAATATGTTTCCAATTTTTTAAAAAAGAAATATTTGATTTTGTTAGGCCGATAAAACCGCCATTAACATACATCTGATTTTTAAAATTAAGTTGTAGATCATATTTCTGAAAGTAGTTTCGCCAACCTACTCTTTTGGGATGATACTTTTGTAATGGCGAGTTCACATCTTCACATAACGCAATGCCACAATTAATCCACTCTTCTAGGTATGAAAATTTTACTTCGCAAACAATATCAGGATCGAGATAAAACATACCTGTTGCTTCTTTTGCAAGTCCTTCCCAAAGTTGCAACATGAAATCAGGTTTGTAATTGGTTAAATGATAATTGGTCGTCAATGGAAGAAAATGTAAATGCAAACTGCTTGCGAGCTCCAATGTTTTTGCACCTTCCCAATTCAATGATTTATTATCAATAGACTTAGTTGCCCAATATGGCAAATCGCCTTTATACCCGATATATACATCTCCCCTAAAACCATTTTTATATAATGAATTGCTTAATGCGGCAACACCAAAATGATAGTTCCCTTCAAATAAAGTACAAATTGCAATATTCATTTTCTACACCCTATTTTTTATAAATTTCGCGGGAACACCTGCCCAAACTTCGTAAGCAGGAATTGATTTATTTACAACAGAACCCGCTGCTACAACAGCTCCTTTACCTATAGTTACTCCTTGTAAAATAACACATGAAGTGCCCACCCAAACATCTTCTTCAATGATGATTTCTTTTGTAGTAATGGGCTGATCTTTTATCTTAATGCTTTTTGAATATTCATGCCCTGTTGTATTGAAAGTAGTTTTACTGGCAATTAAACAATCATTACCAATTTCAATTTTACTGTTAGCCACAAATTCACAAGCATGTCCGATAAAAACATTGTTGCCAATTTTAATTCCAGCATCTTTTTTAAAAGGTGTCCAGAATCTAAAATCAACATCATTTTGAATGGTGCAATTTTCTCCAATAATTAATTGATTGGGCCATTCGCAATTGATTTTTCCTATACTCGTTTTTGCTCCAATTTTTGCCCCTCTCCATTTTAAAAAAAGCATACTGATATTCAGGTAAAATTGAAATACCTTATGATACATTAAAGCAAAACGAGTAGGTTTCATTTTAAATTAAGTAAGTTTTAAAATTTTATATCCCGAAAAAACTATGGTTTGTATAAATGCTGCTGAATTCATGCAAATGTTTAACCACAATACACCACTTAATGTACTCAAATTAAAGACAAAGGAAAATATAATAATGGACAATACATTAATCGTTATCAATAATGCAGGATGAATAGCCCAACCTCTCGAACTATATAATGAAAAAGCGATGCCTGCTAAAAGCGCAATACAACTTCCAATTACACTGAGCAATAATGCTTCATGCAAATCGCTGTAGGTATTTCCAAGCAACCAAAGAATGGGTTTTGGAAAAAAATGTACCAATCCAATTATTATTATTACAACAAAAACGAGCAAGCCAATAATTTGAAAAAACTTGCTAAGTAAAACTTTTTTATTTGAAATTAATTTTGCAAAACGGGGAACAATGAGTGTGGCAACAATGGTATTAAAAATAGCCAACAACATATTTAATCTACCCAATGCACCCAATTGTGCAACTGAATTGGTATTGCCAAAAAATGAAATAATCCAAATGCTTAACTGACCTGAAAAACAATAATAAACAGCTCCTGGTAATATTTTTTTTACCAAGGCTAAAATATCTTTTTGAATCACTTTATCTGTTTGTTGATTTTCATCAGCCAACTGATAAACAATTTTTCTCAATTTGAAATTACCCCAAATGCGCGGAATTCCTGCAGCCAAAATAGCAACGAAAGCCCAAGGAAAAACGAATAAAAAAAGCGTTGAAAGAAATAACCTAAAAACACTTACCGCCATTTGATTTTTTTGAAGGGGTAAAATGCTTTGGTGCAATTTGGGTACAATTTCTAAAAGTGAATCTGACAAAGCTGCAAAAAATGCAGGTATCATTGAAATCGTTATAAGCGTTGAAGCCATTATACTTGCTCCGTTATGATACAACAAATAAAATAAAATAGGCAACGAAAACAATAAGCTACCTATGGCAAATTTCCTTCTTAAATCCAATCCAGTTGCCAATACAGCACCAAGCTTTTGTTTATCATTCCACACTTTTCCACCGGCAGCCATTACGCCATTTGAAATTCCGCCATCAGCCAACACGGTAATGGTGCCCAACATCGTGTTCACTAAAGTATACAATGCATATTCTTTAATAGGCAATAAGCGAATAATTAAAATACCACAAGAAAACCCAACCACTTGAACAATTAATTGCGCTAATCCTGTTAACGAAATTAATTTTCCCCAATGCAACATATTTGCAAACTTGGGCTGGTTAAAAAATGTTTTGGTAGGGATTAGCATTTATTGTTGAACCTAAAATCTTTTATTGGATTGAGAAATTAATTTAAAAAACAACTTGTTTATACTTTTCTAAATTCTCTAAAAACCATGAATATGCTGAGGCAATTCCGTTATCTAAATTATATTTAGGAACCCATCCCAAATCATTCATTTTCGAACTATCCATCCATTTTCTTGGCGTTCCATCAGGTTTTGAAGTATCCCAAATAATTTCGCCTTGATGACCAATTTGTGTTTGTATAATTTCAGCAAGTTTATTAATGGCAATATCATTACCCGAACCCACATTGTATAAATGTTCGGGCAATACATTTTCTAAAGCAAACAAAACGGCTTCAGCCATATCATCAACATACAAAAACTCTCTCATCGGAGACCCTGTTCCCCACAGGGTTACAGGTGCTTGATTATTAATTTTCGCCTCATGAAACTT
>VFKL01000034.1 GCA_009885535.1 Chitinophagaceae bacterium
AAGTAAAAAGTGAAAAGTAAAAAGTGAAAAGTAAAAAGTGAAAAGTAAAAAGTGAAAAGTAAAAAGTGAAAAGTAAAAAGTGAAAAGTAAAAAGTGGGAAATAAGGCTTCTCGGGAAAAAGTATTTTTTGACTTTTTAATTTTGAATTTTAACTTAAATAAATAATGCAATCCATAAAAAAATATCTTTCATTAATCAAGTTTTCGCATACGATTTTTGCGATGCCTTTTGCATTGATTGGATTTTTTTTAGGGGTTCAATATGTAAAAACGAATCAAATAGTATTAAGCGAAAATTGGTTTAATATTAATCCTTGGTTATATACGCTAATTTTCGTGGTGTTGTGTATGATTTTTGCCAGAAGTGCGGCAATGGCATTTAACCGTTATTTGGATATGCATATTGATGCCAAAAACCCCCGTACTGCCATCAGAGAAATTCCGTCTGGCTTGATTAAGCCTAAAAGCGCGTTGATGTTCACCATCATTTGTTCGGTGCTATTTATTTTTTGTACGCTAGCCATTAATCATTTGGTTTTTTATTTAAGCTTCGTTGCACTATTTGTAATCTTATTTTATTCTTATACCAAAAGATTTACCGCACTTTGTCATTTGGTTTTGGGCTTGGGACTTAGTCTCGCGCCAATTGGTGCATTTCTGGCGGTTACAGGAATATTTGATTTGTTGCCCATTTTGTTTTCGGTTTTGGTATTGACTTGGGTGAGTGGCTTTGATATTATTTATGCTTTGCAAGATGAAGCCTTCGACAAAGAAAATCAACTCAATTCTATTCCGGCTTTAATGGGAAAAAACAATGCCTTAAAACTCTCCACTTTTTTACACTTTATTACAGCAGCAATTATAATATTTATCGGTTTTTATACACCTCATTTGTTTTGGTATTGGATTGGCGCATTCATTTTTATTGGCATGCTTGTTTACCAACATTCGATTGTGAAACCCAATGATTTAAGCAAAGTGAACATCGCATTCATGACCGCCAATGGGATTGCTTCCATCGTGTTTGCTTGTTTTGTAATTTTAGACATCTTATTAAAATAAAATAATGGCAAGAATTTTAGCAATTGATTATGGAGGTAAAAGAACAGGGATAGCAGTTACCGATCCGTTACAAATTATTGCTACAGGTTTAACCACCATTGAATCTCCACAATTGATTCCTTTTTTAAAAAACTATTTTTTAACGGAAACGGTTGAGCTCATTATTATTGGTTTGCCCAAAAATTGGGATGAATCAGATACTCATGGAACTGCACCAGCCAGAAAAGCCATCGAAAAAATAAAAAAAGAATTTCCAGATATGCCCGTTAAAGATGTAGATGAAAGGTTCACCTCTAAAATGGCAAAAGATGCAATGATAGAAATGGGCATGAAGAAAAAAGACAGGAGAGATAAAAAATTGGTAGATGAAATTGCTGCCACAATCATGCTTCAAGAATATCTTCAAAGTATTAGTTAATCAACCTTATATACTAACTTCGCAAAAAACATAACACAAATTATTAATTCAAAGTTTCAGTAAATGAATTTACCCATTGTGGCATACGGATCGCCCATCTTAAGAAAAATAGCAACAGATATTTCTCAAGATTATGAAGGTTTAAATAAATTAATTGATGACATGTGGATTACCATGTACAACAGTTACGGCGTGGGTTTGGCTGCGCCTCAAATTAATAAAGACATTCGTTTGTTTGTAATGGATAGTGCACAGATTTTTGAAAATCAAACCGAAGAAGATGAAAAATATCCAGATGAACCAGGATACAAAGGTGTTTTCATCAATGCAAAAATCGTAGAATTATCTGGTAACAAATGGTCGTACAACGAAGGATGTTTGAGCATTCCCAAAGTTCGTGAAGATATTTCTCGCCACGAATCTGTAACCCTAGAATTTGTGGATGAAAATTTCAATCCACATACCAAAACATTTATTGGGTTAACTGCAAGGGTTATTTTGCACGAATACGATCATTTAGAAGGGAAATTATTTATAGATCATATTTCGCCTTTAAAAAGAACCTTACTGAAAAGAAAACTCGATGATATTTCTAAAGGGAAGATCAGAGTAGATTATAGAATGGTGTTCAATAAATAAAACTTCGATTTATTTTCAATTATATACCAATGAACTTAACTTAGAATGATGAAAATTCTGGGTTTACAATTATGTGCATTTTTAATTTGGGTAAATGGATTTACTCAAATTACCGATAGCATAATCCCTGCAGTTAAATATCAAACCTTGCCTGTTTTTGTAGTCAATGACTCTTTCAAAACAAGTCGTTTTATTGAATATATAAAGCAAGATTCGAGCTTTTATAAGTCATTCAAACAATTACATTTACTAAATTATTCAGCTATCAACGACATCAGAATGCTGGATAATCAAAATGCTTGTGTGGCTTCCTTGCATAGCAAAACCCAACAAGTGCGTAGCAACGGCTGTCGAACGATGAAAACGATTGAAGAAGAAATTACAGGCGATTTTTTCGACGAAAAAAAAGAATATAATTATTACACCGCCAAATTATATGCTTCTTTGTTCTTTACAAAAGGGAAGGTTTGTAATGAAACGAATACAGTTCAAAAAGCGAATATCAACCCGAAAGAAAAATCAGGATTAGAGAAACATAAAGACCAATTAAAGCAATTGTTTTTTAATCCAGGAAAGCAGATTTCAGGCATACCGTTTATGCGAAATAAAACAGCCATTTATGATGAGTCGTTGTTGAAATATTACAATACCAACATTTCAACGGAAATTAAAAACGGCGTCAATTGCATTGTTTTCAACCAACAAGTCAAGCCCGAAAATAAGAATCGTGTGGTTGTTCAAGAAATGAAAACATGGTTTGATGAAATGTCCATGCAAATTGTAGCCAGAGATTATGAATTGGTAACTGATGCAGGCGTTTATGATTTCAATGTGAAAATGGAAGTGAGCATGATTAAAATAGGGGAGTACTATGTGCCTAATTTAATTCGTTATGTAGGAGATTGGAAGTATGTTTTTAAAAAAAGAGAAAGAGGTGTATTTACGATTACACTTTTTGACTTTAAAGCCCCCATCCCCAACCCTTCCGAAAGGTGAAGGGAGTTTGAAACACTAAACTAAGACGTAAAGGCACGAAGTTTTTTTTGACGAAAAGCCGCGAAGATGAAATGCTTATAGCATTTTTTTGACACGAAGTCACGAAGACTCAAAGGCACGAAGTTTTTATAGACACGAAGACGGAAAGGCACGATTTTTTTTTGACGAAAAGCCGCGAAGATGAGATGCTTACAGCATTTTTTTGACACGTAGGCACGAAGACGCAAAGGTTTTGAAACACGAAGTCACAAAGTCACGAACACAAAGTCACAAAGTCACGGAGTCACGAAGACACGAAGTTTTTTTATAAAACAAAGTTGCTAATTATTGGAAAATACTTCCAGCTTCCCCCTTGGGGGATTGAGGGGGCTTTTAATCCCCCTTAATCATAAATACATAATCCTGTACTTTTTTGATTTGATTGATTCTATCCGATTTTTTTAAAGTAGGGTTTGAAGTTATTTTGATGTCTTCGTTTTCTTTGGTTTGTTTCATTTCGTTGATGGCATTAAAAATGTTTGAAGATTTAATGGCATAAACCACACCTTCAACATTGGTTTCCATACTAGAAATAACGCCAACCAATTCGCCGTTTTTGTTTAAAACCGGAGAGCCACTATTTCCTTCATTTGCGATTGTGCTTAATTGGCAGAAAATGGTATCCATTTGGAAACCGTTTCTTGCACTGATATATCCTTCGCCGTAAACAATCTCTTGTTTTGGATAGCCTAAAATGAAAACCGATTCACCTAAATCGGCATTGGTTTTTTTAATGCTGAATGGAGTAGGGGCAAGTTTTACAAAATCGGCATCGGTAATTTTTAATATCGCAAGGTCTTTTTCGGTATTAACATAAACGGC
>VFKL01000068.1 GCA_009885535.1 Chitinophagaceae bacterium
TACTTCAAATCAAAACGCTCGCTCAAATAAAAATTGGTTAAGCTTCCTTTGAATAAATAAATGCCACTTCTGATATTCATTTTATGCCAAACAATATTATCGATTCCACCATCTTCACCGGTTTCAAGCAATAATCCCATCAACACATTGCTTATCGCTTGAGAAGCTGTTCTGGCAAATCCACTCGGGATATTGGGTACACAATAATGTATCACATCATATTTTTTAAACACTGGATTTTCATGTGAGGTTACTTCACTGGTCTCAAAACATCCACCGTGATCAATACTTACATCTACAATTACAGTTCCGGCTCGCATATGGCTTACCATTTCCTCCGTTACCACCACCGGCGTTCTCCCAGTAGCACCACTCAACGCACCAATGGCTACATCACATGTTTTTAATTGCTTACTCAAAATTTTTGGTTCCAATACAGAGGTCCAAATCCTAACGCCAATATTATTTTGCAAACGCTTCAACCGATAGATGCTGTTGTCGAAAACTTTTACACTGGCACCCATAGCCAATGCTGTTCTGGCGGCGTATTCACCTACAATTCCTGCTCCAATGATGATCACTTTTGTTGGTGGAATGCCACTGATGCCTCCCACCAACACGCCCTTTCCATTATTGGCATTGCTTAAATACTGACCAGCAATTAACATCACAGCACTTCCTGCTATTTCACTCATGCTGCGCACAATGGGATTGTGGCCACTGTCATCTTTTAAATTTTCAAAACTGATGGCAGTAACTTTTTTCTCCATCATTTTCTCCAAAATATCTTTTTTCATAATCGCCATGTGTATCGGCGAAATGATGGTGGTATTCGGTTTTAATAATTCACAATCTTCCTCACTAACTGGCGCACTTTTTACAATAATGTTGCAATTAAAAATTTCTTTTTTATCGTAAATAATCTTTGTGCCTACTTCACTAAAATCAATATCACTATAGTTTGAGCCCTTTCCTGCATTCGATTCCATTACCACTTGATGACCATTTGCAATCAACACCCCAGCGGCTTCAGGCGTAAGCGCTATACGATTTTCGTTGAATGAGTTTTCTTTAGGCATGCCAATGCACAACGACTCGCCTTTTCCTTTTACATCCAGTTTCTCTTCAAGCGTTTCATAATTAAATGTGCTTGATACAAAAGGTTTTGTTGTTGCCATGGTAAAAAATTAATAAAAAAGTAAAAAGTCAAAATTAAAAATTCAAAAATCGAAAGCAAAAAGTTGAAGTTGTTGAAATACTTTTTTTACTTTTTACTTTTAAATTTTCACTTTGCATCTTCAAATTACAAAATTAATTTGAGCTTCCTATGATTGGAATCTACAGATTCAATAAAACAATGAATGATATTTTCTGGCCATAAAGCTTTAGCACGCTCAGGCCATTCCAAAAAACAATAATTTCCGGAATAGATACAATCTTCAACGCCAGCGCCAATTGCTTCATTGGCATCTTTTAATCGATACAAATCAATATGATAAAATGGGTTTCCGTTTGGCAAATGGTACTCATTAATGATTGAAAATGTTGGACTACTCAAATTATCTTTAATGCCCATTGCGAAGCATATCGCCGAAATCATTGTTGTTTTTCCTGCACCCATTTCTCCATGAAAGGCCACACAACAAGGCTTATCCAATTGCTTAGCTAAATTTTCCGCAACTTGATTTATTTCTGATAAACTAAATGTGATTTCCATCATGCAAATATATTTTCAGATTTTGTAACTAGTTCATTATTTTAATCTTATATTTTTGTAGTATGAATCAAATAGATTGGCAAGTAGAAGGAATGGATTGCAGCAATTGCGCCATAAGCATCCGAAGGTTTCTTGAAAAAAAAGGAATGGAAACGGTTTCTGTTAATTCGATTGATGGAAAAGTATTTTTTAATAATGTGCCCAATCTCCCGTTAAGTGAACTTAAATCCGGCATCGAATCTTTAGGCTATCAAGTGGTTTCAGAAAATAAAACGACTGCTGAAACTAAAAAAAAATGGCTACATAACAACAAACAACGGTTTTTATTTACGGTCCCTTTTACCGCTATTTTGATGTTGCACATGTTTCATCTTTGGCTGCCCGTTCACTGGTTAAATAACGCTTGGCTACAACTGATTTTATGTTTACCTGTATTTGTTTTGGGCATGAAGTATTTTGGCAAAAGTGGTTTGAATAGTTTGTTAAATGGCGTTCCAAATATGAATGTTTTGGTGGCTTTAGGCGCAATTGTTTCGTTTGTATATTCTATTGTTGGCGCTTTCGTTTTACATGACAATCAGTATCTTTTTTTTGAAACAACTGCTTCAATTATTACGCTCGTTTTTTTAGGAAATTATCTCGAAGAATCATCAATGCAGGCCACACAGAAGTCTTTGAAATCTTTAACTAAGGCACAAAAAATAATGGCAAACATGATTGCTTTTGATGGCGATCATCAAGAACTTATTTTTCCCATTGAAAATACACAACTTAAAACGGGGGATTTGATTTTAATAAAAACCGGCGAACAAGTTCCGATAGATTGTAAGATTTTATGGGGCGATTGCGCGGTAGACGAATCGATTATCACAGGAGAAAGTTTGCCCATTTCAAAAACCAAAAAAGACTTTTTAATAGGAGGTAGCTTACTCGAAGAAGGTTCTGTAAAAGCAATAGTTACCGCTACCGGAAATGAAACCGTTTTATCGGGTATTGTAAAAATGGTTCAACAAGCACAATCCGAAAAACCACCCATGCAAAAATTGGCGGATAGAATAAGTGCCATTTTTGTGCCAACGGTAATTGGTATCGCCATTGTCGTTTTTTTAATGAACTTTTTCTTTGTTCATGTAGATTTAAATGATGCCATCATGCGCGCAATTGCGGTACTCGTCATTTCTTGTCCTTGTGCCATGGGATTGGCCACACCTGCTGCCATTTCAGTAGGATTGGGACGTGCGGCAAAAAAAGGAATCATCTATAGAAATGCATCCACATTGGAATTGTTTAAAACGATTCGACAAATTGTATTCGACAAAACAGGAACATTAACCACCGGAAAATTTGCCATCCAACAATTCGAAATGTCCATGGATGAAAAGGAATTTATGTCTATTGTTTTTTCAATGGAAAAATATTCAACGCATCCCATTGCGCAATCAATCGTAAATGCTTGGAGCAAATCCACTTTAATCAGGTGGAAACAAATCGAAGAAATAAAAGGCATTGGCATTAAAGCAGTTGATGACCAAAATAATGTGTACGAAATTGGGTCAAAAAAGATTTTACCTCCTGAAATTAATACAGACAGCCATCATATTTATCTTTTAAAAAATAAAGCTTTAATCGGTTGGATTGATGTGATGGATGAAATTAGACCAGAAGCAAAACATGTAATCGAATGGTTTAATACACATGATATAGAAACCATCATGCTTACGGGAGATTTAGATGAAAAAGCAAAAAATGTAGCAGCGGCATTAAACATTAAACAAGTGTATTCAGAACAATCGCCACTTCAAAAATTGCAACAAATAGAAAGGTTGAGTTTGATTAAACCTACGGCAATGGTGGGCGATGGCATAAATGATGCGCCAGCACTTGCCAAATCTACCATTGGTATTTCAATTGGAAATGCGTCGCAGCTTGCATTACAACAAGCTGATGTTGTGTTGTTAAATCAGGGTATAAGTCACTTACCAGAAGCCATGGGATTGGGAAAGCATACGTATTTAACGATTAAACAAAATTTATTCTGGGCTTTTGCTTATAATATCATTGCCATTCCTATCGCTGCTGTAGGATTGCTTACGCCAACATTTTCTGCACTAGCCATGGGTTTTAGTGATGTAATGCTGGCCATTATTTCTTTAAATTTATTTGTGAAAAAAGTAATCTAATTTTAAAGCATATTTTGAGTGAAGCATTATCCATACTGAAAAAATATTGGGGGCACGATCAGTTCAGGCCACTTCAATCGGATATTGTGGAAGCCGTTTTAGCCAATCAAGATGTACTTGCTCTATTGCCAACAGGTGGTGGTAAATCCATTTGTTTTCAAGTGCCCGCAATGATGCTCGATGGCATTTGTTTGGTGATTAGTCCGCTTATTGCTTTAATGAAAGATCAAATTGAAAACCTAGAGCGCAAAGGCATTTCAGCGATATCCATTCATTCGGGCATGACCTATCCAGAAGTAAAAAAATGTTTGCAACAAGCGGCCTTTGGCGATTACAAATTTTTGTATGTATCGCCCGAAAGATTGGAAACGGATTTGTTTGAAGAGTTTTTACCCGCCATAAAACCCTGTTTGATCGCCATTGATGAAGCACATTGTATTTCGCAATGGGGCTATGATTTCAGACCATCGTATTTAAAAATTGCAAACCTTAGAAAACAATTGCCAAAGGTTTCCATCATTGCTTTAACGGCATCAGCAACTTTGGATGTGCAAAATGACATCTGCGATAAATTGAAATTTACAGACGCTCAAAAACGATTTCAACAATCTTTTTCGCGACCTAATTTGAGCTATCAAGTGCGCATACCTTCTTCAAAGCCACATCATTTGATTGAGCTTTTGAAAAAAAATACGGAATGTTCAATTGTATATTGTAAAAGCCGAAAGCAAACGCAGGAAGTTGCTCGATTACTTCAGCAACATCAAATCAATGCCGATTATTATCATGCTGGATTAAGCAGTATTGAACGTTCTGCAAAGCAACAAAATTGGATTTCAAATCAATGCACCACAATTGTTTGTACCAACGCTTTTGGAATGGGAATAGATAAGCCAGATGTGCGTTTGGTGATTCATTATGCCATACCCGAAAGTTTGGAGAATTATTATCAAGAAGCGGGAAGAGCCGGACGAGATGGAAAAAATGCGGATGCTATTTTATTATATGCGCCCCATGAAATTCAGGATTTAGAAAAGCTAAATGATTTAAGATACCCCGATTCAAATCAGTTGAAAAAACTATACACCGATTTGATGAATTACTTGCAAGTGCCAGCAGGTATTGGCGAAGGTCAATCTTTTGACTTTGACATAATTGATTTTGCCACAAACTTTAAATGGAATGTATTGCAAGCTACGTATGGATTACAGGCCATTGCTCAAGAAGGATTATTGTATTTTAATGAGCAAAATTTTAAACCTTCAAAAATTGTATTCACCACGTCAAAAGAAGCGTTGTATGATTTTGAACATAACAACCCAGCTTTAGAACCCATCATAAAAGCGTTGTTAAGAAGCTATGAAGGCATATTTGATTATCCGACAAACATTCACGAAACCCGCATTGCGAAAATTTCATCAACACCCATTGATTTGGTTAGGTTAAAAATTCAAGCATTGCATAAATATCAAGTTATAGATTATCAACCTGCTGCCGAAAGTCCACAAGTAGTACTTTTGAAAAACAGAATGTATAAAGATGCGTTTAAATTTAATTTAGAAAATCTTCGGGTAAGAAAAGAAAAACACGCAGAAAGGGTAAATCAAATGATTCAGTACACGACGAATGAAAGTCAATGTAGAAGTCAAATCATTGGTGTTTATTTTAATGATGTAGACATTAAAAAATGTGGCAAATGTGATAATTGTGCAAACGATAAAAAAAGCGAATTGAATAATGTAGAATTTGAAGAGATCAGTTTGAAAATACTAGAATTATTAAATCAAGGAGAGCATTCATTTCAACATATTTTTAATGCAACTGAAAATACCAATAAAGAAAAAACAAATGAAGTGATTCAATACCTTATTTCAGAAGAAATAATCGCAACTGATGAGATGGGTTTATTCAAAATAAAAAAAAAGGGACCAAGATAAAAATCTAGTCCCGCTTTAAAATCCAATATCCTATGAAAAACCGTAACGAAGTTAACTATTGTTGTTTTAAATTGATATTAATTTTGCGTTTTAGCTAGTTCATTTTAGTTCATTAATAAAAAATAGTATTCGATGAATGCTTTTTTCTCATTGATTTTCAATAATATGGTTTATATGACATACCAACTTGTAGGTATTTTTTAAAAATTGTTTTTTATGCATAAAAAATATTTTATTTCGCTGCTCGGATTATCGTTTTTAATTGCTTTATCGATTTCTTTTAAAGAAAAAAATGCAGATTTATATTCGAAAGAACAATTAGGTGAGTTGCTTTTTAATGAAAAAATAATTTCAAAAGATTCTTCAGTAAGTTGTGCCAGTTGCCATAATCCAGCATTTGCATTTTCCGACACCTTGGATTTTAGTTTAGGGATTAATGGACACCTTACAAAACGAAATACACCTTCAGTACTAAACATGAAAAACAGGCCATATTTTTTTTGGGATGGAAGGGCAGAAACACTGGCACAACAAGCACTGATGCCCATTCAAAATCCAGATGAAATGGGTTCTTCAATAAATGAAGCCATTGAAAGATTGAACGCTTCAGCTTTTTATAAAAATTATTTTTATCAAGTTTTTAAAACATCACCAAATGCCCAAAATTTAAGTTTGGCCTTTGAAGCGTATGAAAATACACTAGAAACCGTGGACAGTAAATTTGATGATTGGAGCAATAATGTAGGCAAGTTGTCTGCATCCGAAGAACGTGGACGAAAGCTTTTTATAGACGACAATTCTAAATGTTTTGACTGTCATTTTGGAATAGATTATACCAACGATGATTTTAAAAATATAGGTTTATTCAACGGAAAAAATTTAAATGATAGTGGTCGATATTTAATAACAAAAGATTTGGCTGATCTTGGAAAATTTAAAACACCAGGATTGCGAAACATTGCACTCACAGCGCCTTATATGCATAATGGGATGTTTAAAACATTAGAAGAAGTAGTAGATTTTTATAGCAACACAAATAGAATTGTACCAGATGCTTTTAATAAAGATGCTTCACTGCAAAATCCTATTAAATTTTCAGAAAGAGATAAAAAAGATTTAGTAGCTTTTTTAAAAACCTTATCAGATAAAAAATACATGACAAAAAGTAGCAGAAATTGAATTTAAAATCAGGTGAACCAATTTGCAATTCAATATTTTTGTACACGTAAAAAATCTTTCAAAAAAACCTTTAACAATTTATTATTTTATAAATGGTAAAAAGTAAAGATGAAATGTTATAATTTGGAGTTAACTAAAACTATTTACCATGGAAGCAGCAAAATCAAAAATCTTATTATGCGAAGATGATACAAATCTAGGCATGGTGTTAAAAAATTATTTGGAATTAAATGATTACGATGTAACGCTAGAAAGAGATGGTCGATTGGGTTTGGCCGCATTTCAGCGAGAAAAATTTGACATCTGTTTATTGGACGTGATGATGCCCAATATGGATGGATTCAAGGTTGCAGAAGAAATCAGAGACATTAATCCTGATGTTCCATTATTTTTCTTGAGTGCAAAAACAATGAAAGAAGACATCATTCAGGGTTATAAATTAGGAGCAGATGATTATATTACAAAGCCATTTGATAGTGAAGTATTGCTTCATAAAATAAAGGCAATCATTAAAAGAAACGAGGAAGATCATCGCGAAGAATTATATGCAGAGTTCGACCTTGGCACGTATCATTTCAATCCAAGATTACGTGAACTAACGGTGAACGGTATCACACAAACCCTTTCTCCAAAAGAAAATGATCTTTTAAAAATGCTTGCAGAATATAAAAATGATTTATTGCCAAGAGAAATTGCATTGAAGAAAATTTGGGGAAGTGATACCTATTTCAATGGAAGAAGTATGGATGTTTATATTGCGAAGCTTCGTAAATATTTAAAAGAAGATGATAAATTAGAGATTGTCAATATTCATGGAAATGGATTTAGATTAGTGGTGTCGGCTTAAGTTAGTTTCAAATTTTATATAGAACTAGCGTCGGTTTCAAACCGACGCTTTTTTTTAAAGCCCCCATCCCCAACCCTTCCCCCAAAGGTGAAGGGAGCTTGAATTGTAAGGGTTGAAAATCTTCAACCCCTACAATCGGTTCAAAAAGCCAAAAACGAAAAATAATTCCAACTTCCCCCTTTGGGGGATCGAGGGGGCTACACCCAACTAACAATTTCTTCCAAAAACCCCTGATCAATTTCATCAAAAAAACCAAGGTGCTCGCTATCTACATCCAAAACGCCAACGACGATATTGTTTCTAATGATGGGCAAAACAATTTCTGATTTTGATAAACTGCTACAAGCAATATGTCCAGGGAATTTTTCTACATCTGTTACAATAATTGTTTTCATTTCCTGCCATGCTGTTCCACAAACGCCTCTGCCTTTTTTAATGCGTGTACATGCAATCGGGCCTTGAAATGGACCCAAAACCAATTCATCATCTTTTACCAAATAAAAACCAACCCAAAGCCAGTTGAATTGCGTTTTTAAACAAGCCGAAATGTTGGCCAAATTAGCAATCAAATCCGTTTCATTTTCGATGATGATTTTAATTTGCGGCAGCAAACTTTGGTATTGCTCCATCTTATCTCCAGTATAAATCAATAATTCTTCAGCCATAAACATTATAATTTTTGTAGCAAATCATTTATCAAAGACAACTCGTATCCTTTTTGCAGCAGAAAGGATTGAATCTTTTTCTTTATTACAAATACATTTTTTTCGGAGCGTAACACATTTAATTTCGCATTGTACAATTTCTCCAGCTTTTTTTGATAGTCATTCTCATCAATTGTGTTCAATCCAACTTTGATGCAATACTCACTAACCCGATTTTTTTTTAATTCATATTTGATTTTCTGTTTCCCCCAATCTTTGATGTTGAACTTCCCCCGCGAAAACGCAATGGCATATCGTTCTTCATTTAAAAAATTCTCGGTTATCAATTCAGAAATGATCATGTCTACTTGATCTGGATACAAACCAAAACTGTACAATTTATCCTTTACTTCTTGATGATTCCGTTCCTGATAAGCACAGTAATGCTTTATTTTTTCAGTCGACCTTTCAATACCGATGTTTAAAACTTTGCTCAAGTGTTGAAAATTATTTTTTTGAATGTTGAAATTAGGAACAAATTATCTTCGTATCATTACAATCATTAAATTATCTTTGATTTCTAAAATTTGAATATGAAATTTATCGTGTCGGCTTCGTTATTATTGAAGCAATTACAACAAATCAGTGGCGTTATCAACAGTAATCCAGTATTACCAATACTTGAAGACTTTCTGTTTGAAATAGAAAACAACAAACTTACCATAGTGGCAACCGACCTTGAAACCGTGATGAAAATTAGCATGCCTATTGAAACCAAAGAAGATGGAAAGGTTTGTATACCCGCTAAATTATTAATGGATTCGCTAAAAAACATCTCGGATCAACCCTTAACATTCAGCATAGATAAGAATTACGGCATCGAAATTACCAGCGATAATGGTAAATATAAAGTGATGGGTGAAAATCCGGAAAGCTTTCCTCGTGAACCACAAAAAGAAAACGCCCATTCATTTGTAATAACTTCTTCAGGATTGGCAACTGCAATAAATAAAACCATATTTGCTGTAAGTACGGATGATTTAAGGCCAGCAATGACAGGTGTATTTTTTGAATTGGATGAAACCAAAGGCATCACATTAGTAGCTACTGATGCCCATAGATTGGTAAGATATTCTAGAAAAGATGTGACTTGCTCGGAAAACCACACGTTTATCGTTCCTAAAAAACCATTAAATCTTTTGAAAGGGGCATTGCCACTCAATGAAGACGAATTAAATGTTTCATACAACAACAACCATCTATTTGTAACTCATGGCAATACAGAATTAATTTGCCGATTGATTGACGCTAGATTTCCAGATTATAGGGTAGTTATTCCAACCGATAATCCGTATAAATTGGTAGTAAATAAGCATGATTTTCAAAATGCATTACGACGTGTAAGTGTATTTAGTAATAAAAGCACCAATCATATAGCCATCAGCATAAACGGAAATGAATTGCATTTGACTAGTCAAGATGTAGATTTTAGCAACGAAGGAAATGAAAGAATGTCTTGTCAATATGATGGCGAAAACCTACAAATAGCCTTCAATGCAAAGTTTTTAATTGAAATGCTGAATGGTGCAGAAACAGAAGAAATCAATATGGAATTGAGTACCTCTTCAAAAGCTGGAATCATTCGTCCAACCGAACAACACGAAAATGAAGATTTATTGATGTTGGTAATGCCTTTGATGCTTAATAATTAATTGTTTTTGAAGGGCTTTATTTTATTTCTTCAAAATCAATATAGTCATCGCTTTTAGGTTTCGATGCAGTTGGCTTAGCTGCGCTTTCATGTGAAGTGGGGTTGTTTTCAGCTTGTTTATTCATGTTTTGCTGAAACTCGTTCATTTTTTTTCGAACCTGACGTGTCGTTCTAAAAATTGGGATCACCAATTCGAAAATGAATTTGTATAAAAGATAAAAAAGAAATAATTCAATCAATAATTTAAACATGCCCCAAAGTTATACCAATTGAATTATAAGTTAGACCGTAATTTTCTAGTATAATGCCGATGTGGTAGCTGTTTGGGACAATTTCATTGGACCATTACAGATATCCAATCGGTGTTAAAACTCAATCTATAAAAAATCGTTACTATTTTTTAAAGAATTAAAAATCGAGTTTGGCTGATAAACATTCAATGCCTATATTTGTGCTGTAAAATGATTAATGAAGGGAACGGAAGCGTTCCCTTCTCCTTTTTAATAATATGAAATACCCATAAGAGAAAAGCTTATGGCCAACCGGGGATGAGTATCAAGGGTATAACATGTGGCAAAAAGAAAACTATAATACACACATGAATACAACATCTCATATCGATACCATTAGCCAATTACTACAATCGCTTTTAACCGATGATATTTTTTTGGTTGAGATTAAAGTAAAGCCCATCAATAATTACAAAATTTATTTAGATGCGGATGGTGGATTAGGCATTGAAAAGTGTATAAAAATAAACCGAGCTCTATATAAAATTATGGAAGAAATGGCCCTATATCCAGAAGGTGATTTCTCTTTAGAAGTTTCTAGTCCAGGTATTGATGAGCCGTTAAAATTATTTCGTCAATACAAAAAAAATGTAGGCAGAAATGTTGAAGTTACTTTTAATGATGCCTCCAAAAAAGAAGGGCTATTGGTAGAAGTAAATGAAAATGAATTAATAATCGGATATAGCGAAGGAAAAGGTAAAAAATTGGTTGAACACCAACAAACAATACCGTTTTCGGATATTAAGCAAACAAAAGTTTTGATAAAATTTTAATTAACTAAAAAACCTCTTCCGGGGAGGCCCTAAAAAAAGTAGGGAAGTTCGGATTGGATTATGGCAAGCATTAACTTGATTGAATCATTTCAGGAATTTAAAGAAGCAGAAGGTATAGATCGTCCTACACTTATGAAAGTGATGGAAGATGTTTTTAAAACCCTCATCAGAAAAAAATACGGCAGCGACGAAAATTTCGACGTAATCGTAAATGATCAAAAAGGGGATTTGGAAATCTTTCGTAGAAGAACAATCGTAGATGACGACGATTTGTACAACACTTTAACTGAAATTGAATATAAAAACGCAATTTTGATTGAGCCAGATTATCAGGTTGGTGAAGAATTGTACGAAGAAGTAGATATTCAATCTGAATTTGGAAGAAGAGCCATATTAGCCGGGAAGCAAACGCTTGCTGCACGTATCAACGATTTGAAGAAAAACGTATTGATTAAAAAATACGAAGATCGTGTAGGCGATATCGTTAGTGGTGAGATTTATCAAGTTTGGAAAAAAGAAGTTTTAATACTTGATGAAGATGGTAACGAAATGTTGCTGCCAAAAACAGAACAAATTCCAAGCGATTATTTCAAAAAAGGAGATACCGTTCGTGCAATTGTAAAAAAAGTTGAACTTAAAAATAGCCAGGCAATTATTATTCTGTCTCGTACAAGTCCAGTTTTCTTAGAAAAACTACTTGAAATCGAAGTGCCTGAAATATTTGATGGATTAATCGTTGTTAAAAAAATAGTTAGAGATCCAGGAGAAAGAGCAAAAGTAGCCGTTGAAAGTTATGATGATAGAATTGATCCAGTTGGTGCTTGTGTAGGGATGAAAGGAAGTAGAATTCATGGAATTGTAAGAGAGTTAAAAAATGAAAATATTGACGTAATTAACTGGACAACAAATATCCAATTAATGATTCAGCGTTCTTTAACACCTGCAAAAATCACAAGCATAGATTTGGATACAGAAAAACTACATGCAAATGTGTTTTTAAAACCAGATCAAGTTTCGTTGGCCATTGGGCGTAGAGGCGTGAACATTAAATTGGCCTGCGAATTAACAGGTTATGGAATTGATGTTTTCCGTGATAATGAAGGAGAAGAAGATGAATATGATATCGATTTAGAAGAATTTAGTGATGAAATTGAATCATGGATCATCGACGAGTTTAAGCGCGTTGGTTGTGATACAGCACGTTCAGTATTGGCACTTAATGCAGATGAATTAGAACGTCGTACAGATCTTGAAAAAGAAACCATTGCAGAAGTTAGAAGAATATTAACAGAAGAGTTTGAAAGAGAATAAGTTTGAATTTTAAAAAAAGCAAGCGACTCAAAAAAGTGTCGTTTTAATATCAAAGAATGTCAGAAGTAATTACGCCCAGATTAATGGCAGCAGCCAAGGAATTTAATATAGGTACCAATACCTTGATAGAATTTCTTGTGTCCAAAAATTTTAATGCTGATGAGTTAAAGCCATCAACGAAACTGTCTGAGGATATGTACCGCGTGCTACAATCCGAATTTCAGCAAGATAAGGCTGCGAAGCAAAAAGCAGAACAAGTAGATTTGCCAAAAGGTGCTGGTGGAGACCAAAAGAAGAAACGCGACGAAGAAGATTTGTCGATTAAGAAAAAAGAAGAAAAACCAAAGGCAACTCCTGTAGTTGAGGAAGTAAAACCTGAAGTGGTAGAAGCACCTGAAGTGGAAGTTGTTCCAATTGTAGAAACGCAAGTTGTTGAAATTCCTGTGGTGGAAAAGCCAGTTGTTGAAATTCCTGTTGTGGAAACGCCTACCGTTGAAATACCTGTAATTGAGCAACCCACAACTCAAAAAGAGCCCGAAATCACAAAAATTGTCGCTCCTGAGATTGGAGGGTTAAAAATTTTAGATAAGATTGATTTAAATCAAATTGAATCTTCAAGCCGACCAAAAAAAGTATCCAAGAAAGAGGTTGAGGTCGAAAAAGTTGAAGAAAAAATAGAACCCAAAGCAGAAGAGATACCTCAAAAAATTGAAGTTGCTATTCCAATAGAAACGGAAAAAGTTACAGTTCCTTTACCTGAAAAAGCTGAACCCACTGTAGCTGTTATTGAAAACATCCAAGCAGATAAATTAACCGGTCCTAAAATCTTAGGTAAAATTGTTTTACCAGTAAACAATGATACCCGTCCTAAGCGCGAAACAAATGAAGAGAAGCAAAAGCGCAAACGTATTCCAATACAAAAAAAGCCAGGAGATACTACGACCAATCAACCTGGTCAACCGAATAGAGGAAATAAAGTATTACCAGATAATCGTGGAGGACAACCCAATAGACCACCATTTGGTCAACAACCCAATAGACCACCATTTGGTCAACAAGGCAACAATACACAACAAGGAGGCAATCGTTTCCAACGCCCATCAACAGGTGCTGGAGCTCCTCCAAAGCGTCAGGAAGATAAAATAATTGATGCAAAAGAAATACAAGAGAAATTAAAACAAACCCAAGCAAAACTTGCTGGAGCCGGAGGAAGAGGAAAGAGCTTAAAAGCGAAATATCGTAAAGCAAAGCGTGAAGAGATGGCCGAAAATATGGGCGATGGCGAAATCTCAAACAAATTACAAGTAACAGAATTTATATCGGTAAGTGAATTGGCAGGTTTGATGGATGTTAGCTTTGCCGACATCATCAGCAAATGTATGAATCTGGGCATCATGGTTTCCATCAATCAGCGTTTGGAAGCCGATGTAATTGAATTGGTAGCCAGCGAATTTAATTATGAAGTAGAATTTATTGGGGTTGATGATGCTGCCGAACTTGAAGTAGATGAAGAGGTGGATAATCCTGAAGATCTAAAACCAAGAGCACCAATTGTAACCATCATGGGTCACGTAGATCATGGTAAAACCTCATTGCTCGATTATATCAGACAAACTAACGTTATTGCAGGTGAGGCCGGGGGAATTACCCAACACATCGGAGCATATGAAGTAACGTTGCCTGATGGACGCGCTATTACGTTTTTAGATACACCTGGTCACGAAGCCTTTACGGCTATGCGTGCCCGTGGTGCTAAGGTTACAGATATTGCGGTTATTGTGGTTGCTGCGGATGATGCCGTAATGCCACAAACCAAAGAGGCTATTTCGCATGCACAAGCTGCAAATGTGCCGATGATATTTGCCATAAACAAAGTGGATAAAGATGGCTCAAATCCAGAGAAAATTAAAGAACAGCTCGCTTCAATGAATATTTTGGTGGAAAGCTGGGGCGGTAAATTTCAAAGCCAGGAAATCAGTGCTAGAAAAGGATTAAATATTGATTTGTTACTTGAAAAGATATTGTTGGAAACGGATTTGCTTGAATTAAAAGCCAACCCCGAAAAACAATCATCAGGTACGATTATTGAAGCATCGCTTGATAAAGGTAGAGGATATGTAGCTACAATCTTGGTGCAAAATGGTACATTGAAACAAGGAGATATGATTGTATCCGGACAATACTTTGGTAAAGTAAAAGCAATGTACAACGAGCGTAATCAACGTGTAGAAGTAGCACCACCATCAACGCCTGTTTTATTATTAGGTTTGAATGGAGCACCACAAGCTGGTGAAACATTTAAGGTTTTTGCTAATGAAGCAGATGCAAGAGAAACAGCATACAAACGCGGACAAATTCTTCGTGAACAAGGTATGCGTGCTAAGAAACACATTACGTTGGATGAAATTGGACGTCGTTTGGCATTGGGTAACTTTAAAGAATTGAATGTAATCATCAAAGGTGATGTGGATGGATCGGTAGAAGCGTTGAGCGATTCATTACAAAAAATGAGTACGGAAGAAATTGTAATCAAAGTGATTCATAAAGCGGTAGGTGCCATCACAGAAAGTGACGTTACTTTAGCCAATGCTTCGGATGCGATCATCATTGGTTTCAACGTTCGTCCTTCAATGCAAGCTGCACGTTTGGCAGAAAATGAATCCATCCAAATTAAACTTTACTCAATCATCTATAACGCCATCGAAGAAATTAGATCGGCAATGGAAGGTATGTTAGAACCAACTGTTGAAGAGAAAATTTTGGCTAATGTTGAAATCAGAGAAACATATCGTTTTGATAAAGCAACCGTTGCCGGTTGTCAGGTATTAGATGGAAAAATTGCTCGAAACAGCAGAATCAGATTGGTACGTGATGGTATTGTAATCTTCACCGGCGAACTTTCAAGCTTGAAACGTTTCCGTGATGATGCCAAAGAAGTTACTTCTGGTATGGAATGTGGATTGGTAATTAAAAATTATAACGATTTAAAAATTGGTGACATCGTAGAAGCATTTGAAGAAGTTGAGGTGAAGCGTACGTTGTAATAGTGGGCAAGGGTTTAAAAGGTTCAATAAGTTCAATGAGTTCAAAAGGTTCAAAAGGTTGTTTGAACCTTCAAACTAGAACGAGCTTTTATCCAGCATCCAGTATCCAGGTCGTGTTTCAAACTTTTGTTAAATAAAAAACATCGGAGTATTTATATTTTTTCGGGTTTAATTTTGGCATCAACAAATTCAATGTTGACTTATACAAAAAGATGAAAAATAAAATTGCGTTTACACTCGTTTCATTATTATCAATTACATACGCATTTGCTCAACCCAAAAAAGTGTTGGCAGATAAGATAATAGCCGTAGTTGGAAATAAGATCATTCTAAAAAGTGATATAGATAACAGTTTACTAGATATGCAACGACAAGGCGTAGAAGTTACGTCAGATGCCAGATGCATGAGTTTGGAGCAAGCCATTGGAATCAAAGCATTGGTACTTCAAGCCGAAAAAGATTCCCTACCCGTTACAGACGAAGAAGTAGAAGCAGAAATCGACAATCAAATTCGATATTTTATTAGTCAGTATGGCTCAAAGGATGAAGTAGAGCGTATTGCCGGTAAATCATTGTATCAATTAAAGGAAGATTTTAAAGAAGGATTTAGAGACAGGAAGTTGGCAACAGCCATGCGAAATAAAATTGTTGGAGACATTAAAATAACACCCAACGAAGTAAAATCATTTTTTGTAAAAATACCTGTGGATAGTTTACCGTACTATGAAACAGAAGTGGAAGTGGGTCAAATTTTAGTTTATCCAAAAGCAAGCCGAGATGCCGAGCAATATTGTATAGAGCAATTAACGGAATATAAAAAGCAAATAGAAAGCGGGAAGAAAGCTTTTGGTACAATGGCATCTGTATATACAGAAGATCCAGGAAGTAAGGATCGTGGCGGGATGTATGAGATAAACAGAAATCAAAAAGACTTGGATCCAATCTGGATGTCGAAAGCATTTACACTAAAAGAAGGACAAATTTCAGCACCATTCAAATCTAAATTCGGTTATCATATCATTCAATTGGTATCTCGTATGGGCGACGATGCAGTAGTAAGGCATATTTTAAAGATTCCACAAGTAACCCAAGTAGAATTAAGAATTGGCTTTAGTAAATTAGACAGTGTACGTGCAAAATTGATTGCAGGCACGATAGATTTTGGCGAAGCCGTTTCAAGATATAGCGATGACGAATCAAGCAAATTTACGGCAGGAATGATTCAAGGGAGAGATGGCAATTTTTTAACCATCGATCAGTTGGATAAGGATTTAGTAGTTAAACTAAAAGATTTAAAAATTGGCGAGTACTCACAACCGTTAGAGTACACCGATGAGCGTGGAAAAAAAGGAATGCGCGTTATTTATTTGAAATCAAAATCTGATCCACATCGCGAAAACTTAAAAGATGATTACAACAAAATTGCACAAAGGGCAATCGAGCAGAAAAAAGAAACAGCATTAGAAAAATGGTTTGATGTAAAAACCAAAAGCTATTATATAAAAATCGACGAAGATTATTTAAACTGTGCATCACTAAAGCATTGGATTGAAATAGCGAATGCATCCGCGAAGTAGCATAATGATTGTAGTCACAAAATAGATAGTACAAATAATATAATATACAGTTGAAAAAGGGAATACATTTAAAATCATTTCCCACCAACAAATCACTCAATCACACCAATAAACATTGATAGAAAAAAAGAAATCGTTTGGAAATGAAGAGGTGGCTATTCTGGTTGGATTAATTCAGAAAGATCAAACCGAGCAGCAGGTCATCGAGTATTTGGATGAATTGGAATTTTTGGCAGAAACTGCAGGAGCTAAATCGGTGAAACGGTTTACGCAAAAAATGGCTCACCCCGACAGCAAAACATTTTTAGGGAAAGGAAAGCTGGAAGAAATCAAGAACTACATTTTATTAAAAGGAAACATTACCATTGTAATTTTCGATGATGAATTATCGGGTGCACAAATCATCAATATTGAAAAAGCAATTGGCATGAAATCAATCGACCGAAGTGATTTGATTTTAGACATATTTGCGAGTAGGGCAAAAACTGCTCAGGCAAAAACGCAGGTAGAGCTAGCACAATACCAATATATTTTACCGCGATTAAAAGGAATGTGGAAGCATTTGGAGAGACAGGGCGGTGGAGTAGGTACCAGAGGTCCGGGGGAAACAGAAATTGAAACAGATAGAAGGATTGTAAAGGACAAAATAGCCTTGTTGCGCAAGCGTCTGGTAGATATAGATCGTCAATCATTTACACAAAGAAAAGAGCGCGGAGAGTTTATACGCGTGGCTTTGGTGGGATATACCAACGTAGGTAAATCAACATTGATGAATGTGTTGAGTAAAAGTGACGTATTTGCCGAAAATAAATTATTTGCAACTTTAGACACCACTACGCGAAAAGTAGTATTTGAACAAACGCCTTTTTTATTGAGTGATACCGTTGGGTTTATCAGAAAATTACCACATCATTTGGTAGAGAGTTTCAAGAGTACATTGGACGAAGTAAGGGAAGCGGATATTTTGCTTCATGTGGTAGATATATCGCATACGCAATATGAAGAGCAATTGGGTGTAGTAAACAAAACCTTGGTAGAATTAAAATGTGCCGATAAGCCAGTCATAACCATATTCAATAAAATGGATCGGTTTGAAGCCATAACATTTGATGAGTGGCTAGAGGATGATGTAAAAGTGGAAATATTAAGGGAATTGAAAGAGCGTTGGCAAGAAGAAACCAAGGGCAATTGTGTGTTTGTATCTGCCACAGAAAAAAGAAATTTAGACGGATTAAGGCAAACGATTTTAAACAAAGTAAGGGAAATTTATCAGATTAGATATCCGTATAAGGCGGAGTATTTTTATTAGCCCCCTCAATCCCCCAAGGGGGAAGTTTTGAAGTGTATAAAATAATTGTATTTGTCGATAGTACAAGCTCCCTTCACCTTTCGGGGGAAGGGTTGGGGAAGGGGGCTGCTTTGCGTCCTTGCACCTTTGCGAGCTTTGCGCGAAACCAAACCACAAACAAAAGATATTTGATAGTGGTAAATTCCAACCCCAAACCCCAAACAATAAACAACAAACATTTTTAAATGTCTTGGCATAAAATAGCAGAAACCAGTACAGATTTATTCATTAATGGAAACCCAATAGTTGAAATAGATTTGGGTGAAAAAAAAGTGTGCATCATTAAATGGAAGGACGAAATAAAGGCATGTGCTGAAAAATGTCCGCATGCGGGTGCAAAGATGGTTGACGGGTATTTGGATGCACTGGGAAACATCGTTTGTCCGTTGCATAAGTATAAATTTAACTTAGAAAAAGGAAGGAATGTAACAGGTGAGGGGTATTTTTTAAAGACGTATTTGATAGAGCAAAGAGCCGATGGAATCTATATAAACTTGTAGGCAATAAATATTTTTATTTTTTTTAAAAAACTATTTGTTCAAAACATTAAAAGTATTACTTTTGCCACCCTTAATTACTTGTAAAATTGGATTGAGGTAAATTCCTCCTTAGCTCAGTTGGTTAGAGCATCTGACTGTTAATCAGAGGGTCGCCCGTTCAAGTCGGGCAGGGGGAGCA
>VFKL01000069.1 GCA_009885535.1 Chitinophagaceae bacterium
ATTATTTCTAATTTTTTAAAAAGAAAATTTAAAAACATCTAAAGGAATTTAAGTTGTGTTGATTTTTATTCAATTTAAATTATTGGCATCGTTGCCGGAAAGGGTTTTGCTCTTATTTAAAGTTAGATTTAACTTTTTACAATACTAAATTTTAGAAAGAATATTTTAACACTTTAAATAAAAAAAATTAAAGGACAGTCGTTTTGTTAAACAAAAGTCCTTTAAAGTATACATTCTATGCAACAACTGCTTTGTATTTTGGCACCAATGACTTCATTATAAACCAAGCCAATAAATATGCGATGGCACAAAAACTAAACATAATGGTATATCCGGTTTCAATATGTCCTAGCGCTTTATATTTATCAAAAAGCGCACCTCCCGTTTTTGTTACAATTACGCCGCCTAATCCACCTGCCATTCCACCTATTCCTACAACAGATGCAATAGATTTTTTAGGAAACATATCTGAAACGGTAGTAAATAAATTGGCACTCCAAGCTTGATGTGCTGATGCCCCTATTCCAATTAATATTACCGGCATCCAAAAACTGATTTCACCCAATGTTTGTGCCAATAAAACCACCAAAGGAATGCATGCAATCATTAACATAGCTTTCATTCTGCCATCATAAGGCGTATATCCTTTTTTTATAAAATAAACAGGAAACCATCCGCCTCCAATACTTCCAAACATGGTCATACTATATAGCACTGTTAAAGGCAAAATGATTGATGTGCCGGTCATGTGGTATTGATCTTTTAAATAGGCAGGCAACCAAAACAAAAAGAACCACCAAACACCATCCGTTAAAAACTTACCCACGGCAAATGCCCAAGTTTGTTTGTACCCTAATAATTTTGACCAAGACAACCCTTTCTCATTCTCTTTTGTTACCCCTCCTGAAATTTCTTCAGAATCGCTTAAAATAAATTCCAATTCAGCAGCAGAAAGTCGTTTTTGATTTTCTGGTTTTTCATAAAAAATAAACCAAAATATCAACCACAAAAATCCGATGCTACCAATTATAAAAAATGCGGATTCCCATCCCCAATTGGATGCAATCCATGGAACGGTAAGTGGTGCAAGAATAGCGCCTACATTAGCCCCTGAATTAAATATACCCGTTGCAAATGCTCTTTCTTTTTTAGGAAAGTATTCCGCAGTGGCTTTGATGGCTGCGGGAAAATTACCAGATTCACCAAATCCTAATACAGCACGCGATAACATAAAACCAGCAATTGAAACAGGTACGGCAGCAATGCCAACCCAACCCAATACGGCAACTACACTTTCGCCCATTGGTATTGCAAATCCATGAATAGCGGCGCCTACAGACCAAATGATGATTGCCCAAGCAAAGCCCCATTTCGTGCCCAACTTGTCTATTATTCTACCTGCAAACAACATTGAAATGGCGTAACTAAATTGGAAAACAGATGCAATGTTTGCATAATCACTATTTGTCCAACCAAATTCTTCTTCTAATGTTGGCTTTAATAAACTCAACACTTGTCTATCCAGATAATTTACAGTTGTGGCAAAAAACAAAAGCGAACAAATCGTCCATCTATATTTGCCAATTTTTGAAGTATCCATTTTATTTGGTTTTTATGGTTTGTAAAAGTGCTAACACTTGTGTTGTTGCTGATTCTATTTCAACATAATTTTTTTCTTCCATTAATTTTTTGCTGATGAGTTTACTTCCCATGCCTACTGCACAAACGCCAGATTTAAACCAGCTTTCAATACTTTCCCTTGTTGTGTCTACACCGCCTGTAGGCATAAACAACAATTTAGGAAAGATTTCTTTTATTGAACTTAAAAATTCAGGCCCCAGCATATTACCAGGAAATAATTTAATAAAACTAACGCCCGCATTTTCAGCAGCGATAATTTCTGTTGGCGTCATACATCCCGGCGCATATAGCATACCGATAGCGTTGGCTTTTTCGGCAACTTCTTTTACAAATCCTGGACTTACTAAAAAATCTGCACCAGCTGAAATATAATCTTCTGCTTGTTGTAGATTCTTTATCGTTCCTACACCTAATAACATTTCAGGCATTTCTGCATTTCTAACTTCAACCATTTTTTTGAAATTATTTAATGCTGCTTCACCACGATTGGTGTATTCAACAGCTTTCACGCCCGCTTTGTAAATGGCGCGTAAAATTTCAACACTTACGGTTTCGTCTGTATTAAAATATAATGGCAAAATGCCTTGATTGATTATTGCTTCTGTAGCTTTTTGTTTCATATATGAATATGTTTGTGGTTTGGTGTTTGGTGTTTGGTGTTTGGCGTTTGGCGTTTGGCGTTTCATTCAAGGAGAATATACTTTCTACTTCTTGTAAGGGTAGAAAATTTTCAAACCCTCCAATCCTCCAACGTCTTAAACCTCTTAAACGTCTTAAACCTATATTTTAACTTTCACCACCAACTTCTTTATCATCTCATCTTCTTTTCCAATCATTGGTGCATGCACATCTTCAGGAAAAAATATGGCAAACTGACCATCGGTTAAATCAAAAAAAGTGTCAGGTGAATCATTAAAAAAAAGTACATCTTTCTCTTCATTGTATTCGCCATTTGGAACTACACATTTTTCACGTGGCTTCCATCCAATGGTTTCATGTCCTTGAATACAAAGTTGAATGTCGATGTTTTTATTATGACATTCAAATTTAGATAAACTTGTTTCTGCTGATTTACCAGGCGCATTGCTAATGATGGCTTTTAACCCCTCGGCAATATCTGATTTACCCACTTCGATTTGCATTAAATCATTTTCGTTGATGTATTGAAATGCGCGTTCCATCAAAGGATGTACGCCGAAGTATTTGTGGGCGTTTTTGATTGTATCTATTATCATGTTTGTGGTTTGTGGTTTATGGTTTATTGTTTGGGGTTTGGGGTTTGGGGTTGGAACGAACCACTATCTAGAATCCATCAACCAGAATCTAGCATCCAGAATCCAGCTCTTATCTCTGCACCCTTCCGCTTCCATCTCCTTTAACCAAATCTTTTACTTCTGCTAATGTAGCATGGTTTAAATCGCCTGGAATGGTATGTTTTATGGCGCTTGCAGCAACGCCAAATTCAGCCGAATCAGCCATTGACATGCCTGTTACTAAACCATAAATCAATCCACTTGCAAAACTATCGCCACTTCCTACGCGATCTACGATGCGAACATTGTATTGTTTGGTATGATAAAATTCGTTTCCATCATACACCAATGCACTCCATCCATTGTCACTTGCACTATGACTTTCTCTTAATGATGATGCGATAAATTTAAATCCGAATTTTTCTTTCATTTGATGAAACACATCTTTAAATCCATCCAAATTCAATTCGCCTTTTGTAACGTCAGTATCTTTTGCTTTAAAGCCTAATGTAGTATCTGCATCTTCTTCATTACCAATACAAACATCTACATATTGACACAACTTACTCATTACTTCTCTTGCTTTTTCTTTACTCCACAATTTTTTTCTATAGTTCAAATCGATACTTGTAGTAATTCCTTTTGCTTTAGCCGCTTTTAACGCAGCTTCAGTTAATGCAGCAGCCTTATCACTTAAAGCAGGTGTAATACCTGTTGTATGAAACCAATCTGCCCCTTCAAATATTTTATCGAAATCAAATTCACTAGCATCAACATCTGCAATAGACGCACCTGCTCTATCATACACCACTTGTGATGCACGCATGGAAGCACCCGTTTCTAAAAAATAAATACCCAAACGATCTCCACCTCTAGCGATATATTGTGTATCAACACCATAACGACGCAAATGATTAATTGCCGATTGTCCAATTGGATTTGCGGGTACTTTAGTTACAAATGTTCCGTTTAATCCATAATTACACAATGCTGCTGCAACGTTAGCTTCGCCACCACCATACGTGATATCGAATGTATCTGCTTGAACAAATCTTTTAAAATCAGGAGTGGATAAACGGAGCATGATTTCTCCCATAGTAACTACTTTTTTTGACATAACTTTTTGTTTTTTTTCTTTTTAAAAATTGTTTTTTATAATAGGGTTTTTATTTAAGTTGAATGGTATTTTATGTGTTGAATTTTCTACTTTTATTGTGATTTGATATTTCCCATTTGGCAAATCATTCAACAAGATTTCTTGACGGTTCAATTCGGTGTTTACAAGCTTATTGGCAACTATGTTTTTTATCCATTTCCCATTTGCATCCAACAATAAAATACAAACTATTTTTTCTTCTGATAATTGAAATTCTAAAATCGTTGGTTTATTTTCATCATTACTTGGATATACAATTGCTTGTTTAATTATAGGTGTGTTAGTAATTGTACGTCCAGTTGTGGTGATTGAATCCTGAACACATTGACAAGCGTTATATGCAGCTCCTAAAGTTGATGTTTGTATAACAAATTGTAACCAATCACCAGAACAAGTAAAATTAGTTGCTCCACCGGTTGCTATTATTCTCGCTTTTATTTCACCGTTGGCAGAAATGTAATTTTGTGGGGTTATTGTGGTGTAAGAAATCAATGCATCAGATACATTTACAATCCGGCTATCAATTTGATCCCAGATGCTATTTGAATAATTGTAGAGATATAAAACCTGTGTGCTTGATGACGACAATTTACCATCATAATTAACCGTTAGTAATGATACTGTTGAAGGTGGCTGAATGATTTTTGCAGTGCCATACCAATCTATTGTACTTATATTTTTATTTGTAGCGTTTACTACAAAATAACTTGAATTATTTGTATTCAAATTTCCAAAAGTACCTGTTTGAATGCTTCCCAACAAAACTGTAGTGGATTGTGGTAAATAGTTAAGTGCATTAATTACATTTAGTTGTTTACTAACAGGAACGGCTACACTATAATATCTATTCCCTATTTGCGTTGCAGTAATGGTAACGGCACCAGCACTATTGATGTGGATATTATTTCCAACAACAGTAGCCACTGCATTATTTGAACTTGAATAGGATACTTGCAAACCTGAAGAAGCTGTAGCTCCGGGATTAAAATCTGCATCGCCAATTACCTTATTTGCAAAATCAGGAAATGTTATTGTTTGTAGCATACCATTTACAGTAACCGATTTCGAAACACTTGTAGCGGTATTGTATAAACTGTTACCGATTTGATTTGCAGTGATAATAGCCGAACCAGAACCATTAATTTGAATGTTGTTTCCAGTTATTTTTGCAACATTAGTGTCTGAGCTACTATAACTAACCGTTAGTAATGATGAAGCTGTTGCGCCAGGATTAAAATCTGCATCTCCATAAGTTTTTTCGATTATAATTGGAAAACTAATGGTTTGATTGGCCTTGTTAATGATAAGTGATTTAACCACGTTTGATGCCGCATTATACAACGAGTTTCCCGATTGAGATGCAGTTATATTTACGGAGCCAACACCAACAATATGAATGTTACCATTTACGATTGTAGCTATTGATGTATTACTGCTACTATACAAAACCGTTAGTAACGATGATGCAGAAGCAACAGGTGCAAAGTCAATATCATCATAAGATTTATTTGGCAAATTGGAAAAGCTAATGGTTTGACTGGCTTTGCTTACTGTTAAAGTTTGTGTTGCATTTGTCGCTGCTAAATAATACATATCTCCGGCTTGCGATGCAGTAATAACCGAAGTTCCAACACCAACAATATGAATCATTCCGTTTACAATTGTAGCCACATTGGCATTTGAACTCGATAAAGTAATGGCTAAATCGGAACTGGCAGATACTGTAGGAATGAAATCATCGTCATTATAATTTTTTGAAATCATCGCAGGAAAAATAATTGTTTGCGTTTTTCTTAAAGGTTCTAATCTTTCTGCTAACTGCTTTATAAATAAACTTGGAATTGCAGCAATGCGCGTACCACTCGACTCAACAATTCCCAATGGTTCTGTAGTCATGCCACCCACATTCGTAATTTCGTTAAAAACACAACCTATAGCCCAGTTTCTATTATCACCTTGAGGATCTTGTAAAATCATTTTATCACCCTCGCAATTCCAAAACATAATTTCAGCACCTGCCCAACCATGACCAGAACCCGAGCTTGTACGATTTTGAACATTAATTCTTCCATTTATGGCAAAAATATTATCGTATAAAATTCCTGTAGACCAGCGATGATGTGGACCAATATCGTTGTATAGATTTGTAGCCGTACAATTATAAAAAACCACAGGACCATTGGATCTGCTGCCGTTTACAAAATCATGGCGTCCACCACGTGTAAAACAATTTTGTACTAAGCTTCTTTGTCCATCGACATTAAAAGAGTATCGTCTTCCGCCATCAATGATTGATTTCGGATCAAAGTTTCTGCAATTCTGAACCGTAATCCAAGCAGCGCCATCCAACACATGCACCGCTGAATAAGCAAAATAGTACACATCTACATCTTTTACCCAACCATTGATGATGTTATAAAATGTAACGGCTTCCCAACCATGATTCTCATCTGTTTCTGAAGCATAAGTTGAAGAAATACACATGTTTTCGATACCACATTTTTCAATTCTATTTGATGTATATCGATACAATTCTCCAGTTGCATAGGTGGTATCAATATGATCAACAATCGACGCATCAAGCGTTATCAAGTTTCCACTAACAGCAGACACTTTCCTTTCTACATACACATCATAAGCGCTAAACGTCCAACCCCATTGAGCCATCGTTAATAAATCTATCCAAGATTGTTTTGGAATTCGATGCAGCATTACTTTATCCCCGGTTACAAATGTATGTCCGGAAGCAACAGTTACTTGATTTGTACCAAAAGGAACATAGGCATTAGTGATTGCTTTTTTAGATGTATAGCTTAAATCTGTACCGCCGTTTCCTGAGAAGTAGAACAAACTTATTGGTGCAATTTTGGTACAAACGAAATGCGTACCAGTGGCACTGTCTTTCCCTTCGCCTCTTAAAACAATTCCACTTGCATTTATTTTTATCGAATCACTTATCAAATATTTTCCAGCTTTAAAAAGTATTGTTCCTCTAAATCCATTAGCATCTAAAGGCAGTGCAGCAACTTGGTTAATGGCATCTTGAACATTAGCTAAATTATCACCACTAACGGGAAATATTGTACGCACAACACCAACATTTGGAATTGGAGACTGACTATTCATATAGCCAACACCACTAAAGTCTGGTACTTTATTTCCTTTATTATCTGCAGTATATACAAGTTTACCATTTGATCCAACAGACACCAATGTTGACGTTTGTGCATCAGAAAATTGAAACACAAATAACAACAAAATAGACAATATCGTTTTAATCAAATTATGCATGGGTTATTAAAAATCAACTATTTTTTTTGTTGAGATTTTAAGTATTCCAACATTTCTTCGTGAACTTCTTTTACAGCTTTTTTATAAGATGCATCATCCGCCACATTTACTTTTTCTAATGGGTCTTTTTGATAATCATAAAACTCTTTAGCGTAAACTCTATCATCTGAATAAATATCCGTCGTACTTCTAAAATTATTATTCAACCAAATGGTGTAACGGTAACGATCTGTTCTGATGCTATATCCCATAAGCTTTCTATTGGCATATCCCAATTTTGCTGCTTCTTCTTTTGGTAAATTACGGGGATATTGACTCATGGCAAATTCATTTACAACAGCTGTTTTATTTTGCATAACAGGTTTCAAACTTTTGCCTTGTAAAAATTTTGGAATTTCG
Source organism: Chitinophagaceae bacterium (assembly GCA_009885535.1). Classification (GTDB taxonomy): domain Bacteria; phylum Bacteroidota; class Bacteroidia; order Chitinophagales; family Chitinophagaceae; genus Ferruginibacter. Next base: position 7,741 of record VFKL01000069.1, read on the forward strand.
AGGTTCGATAAATCGCAAAGTGTAGGAAATACATCTAAATGTTCTGCTAATGATTTTGTGGTACCAGCTTTCAATCCTGGTGCAGCAAAGATTAATGGTGCTCGGGTTGCTTGTTCGAAATTGGTATGTTTTCCCCACATATCATGATCGCCTAAATGCCATCCATGATCGCCCCATAAAACGATAACAGTGTTGTTTAATTCTCCTAAAGAATCAAGTGTATTTAAAAGTAAGCCTACTTGAGCATCTACATAAGAAATGGCTGCATAGTAAGCATGAACCAATTCTTTTTGTTTTTCAATTTTCAAACCAGCTCTTAAAGATTCTTTTGTAGTTGTTGTATTTGCAGGGATATCAGTGTAATTGCGCAGTTCTCCTGAAGATTCATACGCTACAAAAACTTCATTTTTTGCGTGCTCTTGAAACTCAGCAATGGGCATATCTTCTCTCTTATATAAATCCCAATATTTTTTTGGGGACACAAAAGGTAAATGCGGTTTATGAAAACCCACTGCAAAGAAAAACGGTTGCGTCCCTTTCGATAAATTGATAATTGATTTTTTTGCAATTAATGCAGTTACACCATCCTCGTAAGCATTATCAGGCAAATCCAAACATTCTGATGATGGCTTTGTAGCGCCTATTGTACTTTCGCCATCACTTTCTTTTTTATCCACTTTTACTTCTGAAGCAATAGCCGCTTTGGTGGCAGGATCTTGATAATGCTTTTTAGCTGGCTCTCCCAATCCATTTGCATAATCTGCTGCAGTTGGTTTGATAAATGGGATGCTCCATGATGGCTCATCAAACTTTTTGTCTGTACATGAAGGATGATAAATTTTCCCAACGCCAGAGGTAATATAACCTTGACTTATAAAATACTGTGGAAGGGTTATTACATTTGGATTTACATCACGCATTTTGGTTTTTAAATCCCAAATCTTTGTTGAATCCGGTCGCAACCCAGTCATCAAACTTGCACGCGTAGGGCCGCAAACAGCCTGTTGACAATAGTTTGAAAGAAAGACCGTACCCATTTTTGCCAAGCGATCGATGTTGGGTGTTTTTACAATAGTGTTTCCATAGCAACCCAACTCAGGTTTTAAATCATCTATTGCAATAAACAATACATTGGGTTTTGATTTTTTTTGTGCAAAAGTTGCATTAAAAAATACGGAACATAAAGTAAGGATCAAAAAAATACGATTTATCATTTTTTAATTTTAGTTTGTTTATATAATTATCTTTTAATTAAAAATTTTAAAGAAGTAGTTCGCTCTCCGTCTATCAAACGAATAAAATAAATTCCATTAGGCAGATCTTCAGTAGGTATTGATAAACGCTGCACGCCAATAAAAACAAATTCATTTTCAACAACTGATTTAACCAGTTTTCCGGTTTCGTTAAAAATGCCAACTTTAATAGCTGTAGTTTGATTTACCTGATATTGAAGATATGTTCCGCCACGTGTTGGGTTCGGATACAACACTACACGTTCGATATTATTTTTTATAGACGCTACTCTACTCGAATTATTTCCTAAAGTATCAATTTGACAATTACAAGCATCAGCAGAACGCACGGCACTGCTGGATTGCACAGAAATTTGCAACCAATCTCCTGAGCAAGTATAGTTGTTGTTTCCACCAGAACTAAATACCCTAAATTTCACATCTCCAGTTGACGAAATAAAATTAGCTGGAGAATTTTGAACACTTGTAATCGTTTCATCAGAATTAGAAACCGTCCTGCTGTCTATTTGATTCCAAGTATTGCTGACCCAATTAAATAAATACAAAATTTGTGTTTTTGATGCGCTATTTTTTCCATCATAATTAACGGTTAACTTAGTCACTGAACTTGGTGTTTGGGTAATTTTAATATTTGTATTCCAATCAATAGTACGTGTATTTTTTGTAGTAGAGTTAAACACCAAATAGCTTGAATTGTTTGTATTTAAATTTCCGAAAGTACCGCTTTTTATTGTTCCTGAAATAACTGTTGTTGAAATTGGCGAATAATTATAAACGGTAGTTACGTTTAATAATTGAACTACTGCACTTGCTGCGGTATAAATATTATTTCCAGGTTGAGTAGCTGTAATATTTGCAAATCCTGCACCTACAATACGAATTTGATTGTTTACAATTGTAGCCACCAATGCATTTGAACTGGTATAAATAACGGTCAACCCCGAAGTTGCCGTTGCTCCTGGATTAAAGTCTACATCCCCAACAATTTTTGCTGGAATAGTAGCAAAACTAATGGTTTGAGATAAAGACGTAACGGTTAGCGATCTCGTTACACTTTGTGCAGCATTATAAAAAGCATTACCAGATTGGCTTGCGGTAATATTACAACTACCATATCCCACGATATGAATATTACCATTTATAATCGTTGCCACATTTGCATTAGAACTGTTTAATGTTACAGGCATTCCTGAAGTGGCCGTTGCACCAGCACTAAAGTCTGAATTATTAGCCGCTTTATTTGAAATTGTCGGGAAATTTATGGTTTGAGATTGCACAACAATGGTTGGTTTTCCGGCACCTACTAAATTACTGTCAAGTGGGAAATTTAAATAAGAACCAGTTCCATTTATTTCATCACATCCAATATCAAATACCGAACTTCTGATTTGTCCTTGTGCATCTATACTCGAAATCAACGAAGTATATAGCGCTGAATTTACAGCAGCATCTTGAAGCACTGAAGGTGCAGATAATATACCATTTGTACGAGAACCAAAATTCAATGTTGTTGATGTAAACCCTGTAGATGAACTTAATCCCAAACCATCAGGTGCACTGTACAAATTCCCTTCTGCACTATACGTTAATGAGCGATTAGAAGTATCATTGTATGCCGCGCGTCCATTGTTCATTTTAATTACATTATTTGCAATTTTAATTCCCTTGGGTTGATTTAGCGCCAAGCCATCGTCTGTATGCCCAATTCTAATTCCAGGACCGCCTTTACAATTCACTATGGTGTTAAAAGCGACAATCGCGCTATCTGCAGGAAGATAAGCTCCGTCTAACACTGCAGGATTCAAACTATCTGATTCAGGATAATATCCATTATAAATAACAATCGGCGTTCTCATTGATGTTAAACTACCATTGCTGCCTAATAGTCCTTCAAAATAATTATTAAATACTTTATGTCCTTTATCAATAATTCTCACCCCATAAGATTCCGTTTTGGTGGCATCATTATTGATAAAAAAGTTACCGTAAACGCTACAATATTTACCCATCCTTAATGTCAAACCACCATTACAATTTTTAAATGTGTTGTAACGATAGGTGTTGTAATATGATTTATTTGAAATGATTTCAGGTTCTTCTTGGGTACAATTTTCAAATAAATTATACTCAATCGTATTATAACCAAAAGTTCTAGAGTTATTGCCCACACCGATTCTTATTGTTTCTCCCCCATTTCCACCCATATAACTTCTCCCTGAAAAATAATTTGAATCTATACGATGAAATGTTGAAATTGACCTTTCCGGAAATATAGCTGTGCTATACCAAACAACAACTGTTGCTCTTGAATTTGATTTATTTATAAATGAGCAATGATCGAGACGGTTGTTTGTACCATATAAAGCCGCCCATTCATTTTCTAAAGAATCTACAGTATTATAATTATCGATTAAAACATGGGAAATTCTGGAATAATTTGCCAAAACTGTTGAAGAAGATCTAAACGATAACACAGCATTTGTTGACGAGTTTCCATTTGCAAATTTAAACCCATCAAATAAGATTTTGGTACCACTGAATTGCAAATAAGTTGACCCCGTAAAAATTACGCCCAAACGCGTTTGTGCTTTTACCACAATCCAATTGCTGGTTGAATTATTGTTTGAATTTACCAGATTGATTTGACCCCAATTATATGTTCCATTTGAAATGACAATGGTATCACCCCCACGTGCACCCGTAAACGCTGTTTTTAATGTAGCTAACGTATTTACGGTTGTTTTTACTGCGAATGATGAATTTGCAATTAAGCAAAATAAAATTACAAAAGTTGATTTTAAAACATTTTTCATTTTTATTTTTTAATTTTTGAATGAATCTAAGTTCATGATGAATGCTATAATTTGAGTACTTAATTCTGCATTTTTTTCTTTTGTAAATTTTCCATGACCACCACCTTCAACTGTAATAAGTTCTGATTGCACACCAACATCTTGATACATTTTCAACAAATCAACAGACTGTTTATACGGAACGGTAGAATCCGCATCTCCATGAATGATTAAAGTTGGCGGACTATTTTTAGAAATATAATTTACTGGTGACACAGTTTTTGCAAATGTTTCATTGTTTTTATTGCTACCCAACCAATCTCCTGGAGATCTGCTTTTTCTAACGGCAGGACCATAATCTGTATACGCCCAAGCCCAAACATCAGTAATCCCCCATTTATCAATAATCGCAGAAACTTTTATTTTTCCATCAAATTTACAATTGCCATCAAAAGTAGTGTTGCTTGCCAACAACCCAGTCATTAAAGAAAGATGACCGCCTGCCGAACCGCCCATCACCACAATTTTATTTACATCAATATTAAATTGCTTTGCATTTTTAATCATGTAAATAAGCGCACATCTTACATCTTCAACTGCAGCAGGAGCGGTAGCATAATTCGTCATTCTATATTCCACATTTACAACAGAAAACCCTGCATAAAAAAAAGGTGTAAATCCACCTTGTGCTTCTTTCACCCCATTTTTCCAACCTCCACCATGAATATTAATCATAACCGGTGTTGGTTTTGCATTTTGTGGTTGATAATAAATATCCATACGTCCATTCCAATCGCCCACTTTTGTGTATACCTCATCCAGATTTGCTTTAAATGAAGCTGGAAAAACGATAGGTTTATATTTTTTTAAAGAATCAGGCTTGATGCTTTCTGTTTCTTGTGCAAAAGAAAACATGACGGTGTTTAGTGCAACAAAAAACAAAAAATATTTTAATAGAGATTGCTTCATCATTAGTTTTTTATTTTTTGAATGCGTCTAATTTTTTTATAAAATCTAAAATAGCAATATTAAGTTCAGCGTTTTTTTCTTTGGTGAATTTTCCATGTCCACCACCTTCAACAGTAATAAAATCTGTTTGAACACCATTGTCTTTTAAAAGCTTGTACAATACTTCTGATTGATTATAGGCAATAGAAGAATCTGCGTTTCCATGAATAATTAATGTAGGTGGACTTTTTTTAGTTACATAAGAAACTGGCGAAACAGATTTCGCAAACTTTTCATCATTTTGCTTATCACCTAACCATTCTTTGCCGTTGTAGTTTTTGCGTACTGCCGGACCATAATTGGTGTACATTTTAGCCCAAACATCTGAGCAACCATATTTATCTATAATAGCAGCGACTTTAATATTTTTAGTACCTAGGCAATTGCCATCAAAAATTGAATTATTGCCTAGAAGTCCTGTCATAAGCGCAAGATGTCCGCCAGCAGAACCGCCCATAACAACAATACGATTTACATCTATGTTGAATTTATTTGCGTTTGTGATAAGATAAATTAAAGCGCACCGTACATCTTCCACGGCAGCGGGGGCTTTGGCTTGTGGTGACATTCTATATTCAACATTGGCCACACTAAACCCTTCTTTAAAAAATGGAGAGAAGCCGCCTTGATTTTCTTTAACGCCGTTCTTCCATCCACCTCCGTGAATATTAATTAAAAGTGGCGTTGGTTCTGAATATTGTGGCTGAAAATACAAATCCAACTTTCCATCCCAATCCCCCACTTTTGTATACACCTCATCAATATTTGCCTTAAAGCCAGCTGGAAATACTATTGGCTTATATGTTTTAGTTGCTGTAGTTTCTGATTCTTGTGCAATTGCAACAAGATCGCTAAAAAGAAAACTACAAACTAACGCAAATATGTAGGTGAATTTATGCATCATTAGTACCCAGGATTTTGAGGGATTACAATTGTAGTATTGATATCAATTTCTCTTTGTGGTATTGGCAATAATAATTTTTCAGGCGTTATCAAATTTTGCAATTCAATTAAACTCAAAGGTTGAGGATATTGAGCATAATGCTGAGCATACATATTTGAAAAATGATTTTTCAAAACAACAATTGGATCAATAGAATTCATTGTTGTTTTAAAACGAACCAAATCAAACCAACGTAGATTTTCAAAAGCAAACTCCCATCTTCTTTCGTCTGACAGCGCTTTTTCAAATGCAGCTTCTGTAGTTATGTTTGTTAAAGGAAGCAATTCTGCTCTAACTTTTATTTGATTAATTAAAGCAACACTATTTGGTGTAAAACCTTGTGCCTCTGCCAACATCAACAACACATCTGCATAACGAATGACAGGCCAATCGTTTTCTCCATCATTTTCATAAATCAAATTGGATATGTATTTTTTTATGTAAAATTTTCCGAAATAAATGCTCATGTTGAAGTCGTCTCTCTTGTCAACCATAGTATCGTATCCGCCTAGTGTTTTTCTAAAAAGCTCTCTAGATGGATAGTTAAGACCATTCCCATCTCCATTAACTATTGCTTGTCCGCTTCCACTTGGTGCAAACAAATTTGCAAATGGAGATCCTAAACCAACTTTTCCTGATTTGTATCTTACCGCAAACATTATTTCATTATTCATTTCATTGTTTGTAGAAAACACATTTGAATACGTTGCCTGCAAACCATATCCACTATTGCTTATTACATCTTGCAACAATGCAATGGCTTCTGTTTTTCTATTTAAAGTTAAATACACTTTTGCCATCATTGCTTTTGCAGTCCAAGCATTTGCTCTTCCAAAATCATTTGGATTAATGGCATTGAAATTATCTGTAGCACCATTATCAATTGTATTTTGTAAATCAGCTATAATTAATTTATAAATTTCATCAACAGAAGACCTATTGATATATTTAGCATCTGCAGGTGAAACAGGTTTGTCGATTAAAAACACACCGCCAAATAATCTTACTAAATTAAAATAGTGATAGGCTCTGATAAATGACGCTTGTGATGAAAGTCGTTTTCTATCTTGAAGGGTAACTGGAATAGAAATAGAATCATATGTTAAAGAACCATCTTCTTGATGATAATTCACTTCAAGATTAGACATGACTTTATTTACATTGTAAATATTGTAGTATGTGGCTAGCCAATAATCATACATGCTGGAGTGTGAAGTAGCTGGCATAAACATATCCAAATCACTAAACTCACGATTATCAGAACTACCACTTGTAGGACTTCCCATCAACGTGTTATCACTTCTTAATTCAGTAACCATCCACTCATTGTACAATGGTTTTTGCATGCCGTTGTAACAACCGGTCAATGCTTTTTCAACATCACTAGTGTTTTGATAAAAGGCTTGATCGTATAAATTAGAAGGAGGATAAACATCAATCATTTTATTACAACTGGTAAGTGCAACGATTGACGAAATAAAATATAAACTTAACTTTTTCATTTTATGATTATTAGTATTATTCAATGATTAAAAATTTAAATCCACGCCAAATACAAAGGTTTGAGGTATTGGAAAACTTCCACGTTGATATCCGCCTACTAACGCAGAACCATAAGGTCCTGAAGTTATTCTTGATTCAGGATTTATTCCTCTGTAACCTTTTGCCGAATGGAAATACAAATTCTGTGCTGATACATAAAGTCTAAGACTGCTGATTTTTGCAAATTTTATTTTATCATCAGCGAATTTATATCCTAGGTTTATTTCTCTTAAAGAATAGTAAGACGCATCTTCTACAACATAATCTGTCAACAACCAATTGAATGCTGCTTTATTATAATTTGGCGTTTTACCATCCCCAGGAAACAATGGGGAAATATATCTATTGGTATTGTAATTTCTAACCAATTTCTTTACATCATCATAATTGGGATCGCCATTAATTAATGAACCACCTTGAACGCCTTGGAAAGTAAAACTTAAATCAAATTGATTGAATGTAATCGTATTTGTAACGCCCCATGTAAAATCAGGGTAAGGAGAACCCAATACCGTTCTGTCTTTTATATCAATAACATTATCCCCGTTTATATCAACAAGTTTTAATTGTCCTGGTACAAATACATTAGCCAATTGACTGCTTAATCCATTTGTTTGAGCTGCATCAATTTCTGCTTGAGACAACCAAATACCATCCGTTTTATATCCGTAGAATTGAATCAAAGGAAGACCTACTTTATTCAAATACAATTCATTTCTTTCCCCTTCGTTAAGCAAATACGATTCTTGTCCCAACTCTAAAATTTCATTTCGGGTATGAGAAATATTTGCCGCTGTACTCCATTTGAAATTACGTTTTGTAACATTGATAGAATTCAATTGCAACTCAATACCTGTATTTTTCAAACTTCCAATATTATTCCAACTTGCTGGAACACCAGAATAAGCAACAGTTGCTTGTTGTAACAATAGTTTATCTGTTTTTGAATTGTAATAATCAACCGTAATGCCCAATCTTCCTTTTAAGATAGATAAGTCCATTCCATAATTCGCTTGGAATGTAGATTCCCAAGTAATGTCTTTATTTGAACGAATTGTAGCAGATGTAGATTGTCCGGTATTAACATTTCCGGTTCCATTTCCAAATGAATAATTAGAAATGTATAATAAATCAAGGAAACCAAAATCAAGTATTCTGTTGTTACCAGAAACGCCATAACTCGCTCTCCATTTTAATTTAGAAATCCATTTTACTTTATTCATGAATTTCTCTTTATCCATTGCCCAACCGGCAGATACAGAAGGGAATGTACCCCATTTATTTCCTGGACCAAAATAAGAACTACCATCCGTTCTGAAACTTGCTGAAACTAAATACTTGCTTTTGTAATTATAATTTACCCTGCCTAAATAAGAAATCAATGCTACTGTATTGTTAGACCCAAAGGTTGATCCTTTATCAATGATACTGGCATTGTTGTATGTTCTGATGTTATCACTTGGAAAATCCAACCCTGTTACTTGATCTTTTTTTGTTTTAGTGGTTTGCATCGTAAAACCCGCCAAAACATTGAAGTTATGGTCTTTTACTACTTTGTTATACGTTAATGTTTGTTCTGAAAGTAAGTCTACAAACATATTATCTGTAAACACACCTCTACTCACCAATCCATCAGCTTCCGCGTTTCTGTTGCTCCAATTCAAACCATTGCTTTTGTTGATATACATCGTAGATAGTGATTTAAAATCAAGCCCTTTAAAAAGTTTGATGGTTAAATCTGCAGATGATTGCAAACGATATTCTTTATTCTCAATAAGTGTGTTATTTAAAATTGCAGATGGAGAATTTGTGCTAGAGTTAAATGCATCTGACAAACCTCCTGGATCCCAGTAAGAACCGTTAGGCATATAACCAGCATAGTATAAATTATTAAAATGACGAGGTTGCGCAAAGTCTCCTACGTTAAGTGTAGACCATTGCGGATTTTGTCCTACCAAACCCAAGGTAGCTGCATTATGTTTTACAGGAAGAAAACTTTGATAACGAACAAATGTTGTATAGTTGATAGAAGGAGATTCTCTTCTAGAATAAGAAGGATTAATATTAACGACCAATTTCACTTTGCTGGTTAAATTAACGTCTATGCGTGTACGAACATTGAATCTATCGTATTCACTATTGCGCATTAAACCTTGATCTTTTTGATACCCTCCAGAAATGTAATATTTCACATCACTTTTACCACCAGAAACACTCAATAAAATATTTTGAAACATACCTGTTCTCAATGCTTGATCTTGCCAATTGGTACCTTTTCCACCAAATAATGCATTTTCTATAACATATCCTGCTCTTTCATTATTGGTTGCAAGCGTAGCTTCTGTAGGGGTGGGCACACTTGGATCTTGCGCTTTTAAAGATGCCTCATAGTATAAATTATTTAAGTATTCTGTAGAAGTGAAAACGTCATAACGTTTATAATCTTGTTTGGCACCAATTGAATATTTGAAAACATATTTGGCTTTTTCAGACTTACCAGCTTTGGTTGTAATTAAAATAACGCCACTTGCACCACGAGAACCATAGATAGCCGCAGAAGCCGCATCTTTTAAAATCTCTACCGATTCAACATCCGCCATATTTACATACGCAAGACCATCAGGAACCGGTTGACCATCTACCACAACTAGCGGACTAGCGCCAGCATAAATAGAACTAATGCCTCTAACGGTTACCTTTGGGGGCGCACCTGCTTCAGATGATAAATTTTGAATTTGAACTCCAGCAATTTTACCTTGTAATGCTTGATCTAATCTTACTACTGGCGATTCATCTAATTTATCGTCTTTAAATTTTGTAATGGCACCAGTTACATCACCACGTCTTTGGGTACCATAACCAATCACCACCACTTCAGCATTATCACTAATTGATGGCACCATTTGAACATTAACTTCGTTTGTGTTCTTATCTATCTGTAACATTTGAGTAGCAAATCCGATGCTTGAAAAAATCAAAGTAACTTTTGATTGTTTTACTGAAACGGTAAACGTACCATCTTTTTTGGTAGAAGTCCCCGACTTAGATTTATCAACAACAATATTTACGCCTTCGAGCGCTTCACCAGTAGATTTGTTTGTCACAGTTCCTGTAATCTCTCTTTTTTGTGCCTGCCCAATTAAAACAGCAAACAAAAAAACCAATGTGTAAATACATTTTTTCATTTTTCTTATTTTTCTTTAGTCGATTAATGTGGTTAGATGAAGAATAGATTGATCCGCTTTTTTATCTAAATTTTTGTATAATCCTGTTAAGCAATTTGAACATTTGTACTTGTAAAATCCTTTTGCCAACAAACTGGAATATTCATCATATTCAAATGGCTTGATTTGTTGCCCAATCCAATCTTTTTCATTGGCAAGGTATGGCACCAAAACTTCAAACCCTTTTTTTATTGATTTGCCTTTGGGCGTTTCGTAATTCCATAAATCTTCGTTTAGGAAACCACCCATTTCGGCGATCCAAAATAAAGGCTCTAAAATAAAAGCTTCGTAATGCAAAGAGATTGTTCTTTCCATTTCAAGCGGAAAGAAACCGGTTTCATCCATTTGTGCTTCGAGTCTTTCTTTAATGCTTTCAATGGTAGCTTTTGCTGCTTTATTATTTTTTGTAAACAATGCAAAGCCCAATTTCTGAGCATCATACCAAATGCCGTGATTGTTTTTTGCATTCATTTCTTCAATACCATTTTTGCTGGTAGAAAACCATTCAAGATATGCTTTAAACCAATCCTCAACACCGGTTTGTTCTTTTGAGGTCCAATACTTTGAATGTTGTAACAAACCAATTGCATCAATAACCAAAACAAATTCTCTACTTTCGATTAATCCAATTCCACGTCCATCATTTTTACCTTTAATCGCCTGAGCAAAATTTAAATTCGGATTCATTTTGGTAGCAGGATCTAGAAACCACGCTTTAATTTGTGCAACGGCTTTTTCCGCATATTTTTCATCATCAGAAAAATAATAAGCAAGTGCTAGTTTTTCAACCGATTTAATCATCAGCCCAATATTTCCTTTGTCTTTATAGTCCTTTGTTTCTGGATTTATTTCACCATCTCTTCTGATGTAAGGAAGTCCATCTGACTTATTTGGGTCAGGCCAAAAGTAAATGGCGATGGTCATATAATCATGCATATCGCCACTTGGTGGGGTTTGTTTTTTTTCCATCACCGTGTACAATTCCTTCACCGCCAAAGCCTCGTCTGCTACACTCAATAATTTTTTATACGATGGCAAAAGCTTAGGGTCGTTATTCTTTAGCTTTGCTTTATTTATTTCCAATGCA
>VFKL01000128.1 GCA_009885535.1 Chitinophagaceae bacterium
ATAAATGTTGTAGATCATATCCGGGATAATTTTTTATCTGGGATATAAGACGTTTGTTGTTTGTTTGCCCCCATCCCCAACCCTTCCCCCGAAAGGTGAAGGGAGCTTGGGCATACTCTTTGATGAAGTGAAAACACCAAGATCGGCAGACGAAAATCCCCAACCTTTTGAACGCATTGAACATATTGAACCTTTTGAATGGGTTGAAAATCTTCAACCCCTACTACCTCAAAAACCTCAAAAACCTCAAAAACCTCAAAAACCTCAAAAACCTCCCAAACCTCCCAAACCTCCCAAACCTCTCCCTCTCTAGAACTCCTTCTCCCCAATTTCGCTCGTAGGTAAAACGATTTTTCGATTTCTTTTTGATAAATTATATGACATGGAAAATTGTATTTGATCTGTTTCGTAAATGTAGTTGGTTGTGGTATAAAAATCTTTTCCAGAAGTTGTAATGCGTTGTCGATTGCTTTGTTGCATTCCTGCATCAATGTTAAGCCATTGTATTTGGAAGCTCCATCTTTTATCAGCAGTTGTTTTTTTTATGGTTAGATGCGGGGTTAAAAATCGACTGTCATTTCCTTGGGCTGTGGCACGATTGGATAAATAATTTATGCTTAATTGTGCGCTCCATAATTTAGGCAAACTGAAATTTTGTGTGCTATTAATACTGTATACCAAACTGCTATTCTTAATAGAGATACTGTTGTTGAAGATGTTTCCATTGATTTGATATTGATAAATATTGCCACCAAGTAAGAATGACCAAATTGGGTTGACCTTGATGTTTAAATTGGCTTCTATACCGATTTGTACAGCTTTTCCTGCGTTGGTGAAAGCACGAACAAGAATGCTATCGTTAAATACTTTGTTTACCCGTTGAATAGGATTTTGGGTGGTTTGATAGTATATAGTTGCGAAAAAGTTTCCTCTTTTTATGGTTTTTTCAACACCAATTTCGCAATTGCTTATAAGTTCTGGAAGTAAGTTTGGATCCCCTTGTTCCAATGTTTCTGCATGTTCGCGTTCTGGAAACGGATTTAATTCGTAATTGTTGGTGCGCTTAATTCTTCGATTATAACCAATTTTGAAAGTCGTTTTGTCAAAAGCTTTATATCGTAGTTGTATAGAAGGAAAAAGATTTATAAGTTGAAGGTTTGTACTTTTATTTAGCGTTGAAAAAAATAGATTTCGATTGGTTAATTCCATTCTAATTCCAGCATTATAATTTATTTTTTTTATTGTGCCGAAATATTGAATATAACCTGCATGGATTTGATTAGTCGCTTTTACACCACTTGAAAATAAACTGTCCATTTGAAATTCGTTGGAACCTAAAATATTTGTTTTATAGTTAAAATTTCCGTTTTGCTTATCGTAACGAAATTGATAACCAATTTGAATATTTGCATTGCCCATTTTTCTAGAGAAATCGGTTTTAAATCTCAACGCATTCAAAGGATTTGAATAAGGGTTAATGGTGTATTGAAGCGTATCATTTGATTTTCTACTTTGTAAATTGTTATTAAACGTATTCCCATACAAATTAGCACCTTCATATAAAACAGAAAAATTTATTTTAGCATTTTTTGATAGCATTTTGTTTACATCAACATTAGCCAATGTAAATTTCCCTTGTTTTTGTTGGTCATTTTCATTCCAATAGGAGAGCGAATTTTGTTCGAGCGTAATTAGGTTTTCTCTGGTTAATTGATATTGTAAATTGGCAACTCTACTTTGATATTTTTTTCCCGTATAAAAGCCTGAACTTATTGATGTGGATGTATTGATTTGATAGTTAATGCCCAACCGGATGCCATAATTATATTTTTTAAAACTGCGTTCGCCATTACTGGGAAAACTGGTTTTAATATTGTTGGTTATGGTACATACATCACCTTCTCGATATCCAGAAATGTCATTTCTGAGTTGATTAAAACCAACGTTAAATTCTAATTTATTTTTTTTATAACCTGCATTGATATCTACATTATAACGTGTAGGATTTCGGTCATTGTTATAATCATTCAAAGGTGGAGTGCCTGTCATTGCTAAAGTTTGAATCATCCACCCGTCTTGAATATTTGATTTTGTAATGATGTTGATTATTCCTGCTTTTCCATCGGCATCAAATGTGGCACCCGGACTGCTAATGATTTCGATATTTTCAATGGAAGCTGCGGGTAATTGTCCTAATATAAAAACCACATCGCCTTGGGTTGGTTTTCCATTGATTAAAACCAAAAAGCTTGTAGAACCACGCAATGAAATTTCGCCCAATCCATTAACAGAAACAGAAGGTAAATTTTTGATAAGGTCAGATGCTGTGCCGTTTGTGGCATTTGTAAATTGACTTGCATTAAAAATTTGTCGATCTACTTTGAAATTCACCGGCGCTTTTTTGCCTTCAATAATAATATCGGATAATGAAACAACAGTTGGTTTCATCAGAATAATACCTACATCGAATAATTGATTGGAGAAAGAAACGGGAATACGTAAAGTTTGATAACCAACCATACTGATTTCTATAAATAGCGATTCGGTACTAATCGGTTCAAATAAGAAATTTCCATTTTTATCAGATAGCATTGATTGTATAACCTTATTATTTTTTTGTTTTAGAAAGATTGTCGCTGTAGAAAAAGGTTTTTGTGAAACACTTTCGATGACAGTTCCTTTAATGGTAAAATTTTGAGCAAATATGGGAAAGGAAAACAGGGAGATTAAAATGGCAAATAGGGATTTCATTGTTTTTTTGTAAAGATATTTTAACATGATTTATGTAGATGTTATTTTTTTGTGTCACGCAGGCGCGATTTTTTTTGACGCGAAAGCCCCCATCCCCAACCGAAAGGTGAAGGGAGCCTGGGCATATACTTTGATGAAGAGAAAACACCAAAATCGGCAGACGAAAATCCCCAACCTTTTGAACACATTGAACATATTGAACCTTTTGAACCCAAAGTGGAACCTCTCAAACCTCCCTAATCTTCCTTACCTTTACAAATAATTTAAAAACGATGTTAAACACTATAGAATCAGCAATTGAAGATATTAGAAATGGTAAAATGGTTATTGTTGTAGATGATGAAGACCGCGAAAATGAAGGTGATTTTATTACTGCCGCGCATAACGTAACTCCCGAGATTATTAATTTCATGAGTACGCATGGTAGGGGGTTGATTTGTGCATCCATTACTGAAGATCGTTGCGTAGAACTTGATTTGCAACCCATGGTTCCAGATAATACTTCTTTACACGAAACTGCATTTATGGTGAGTGTAGATTTAATCGGCGACGGCTGTACTACAGGTATTTCGGCACATGACAGGTCTAAAACCATACAGGCATTAATTAATAAAGAAACAAAGCCAGAAGACTTGGGAAGACCTGGTCATATTTTTCCATTACGTGCTAAAAAAGGTGGCGTACTCCGTAGGGCAGGGCATACTGAAGCTACCATTGATTTAGCTCAGTTGGCGGGTTTTGAACCAGCAGGCGTTTTGGTTGAAATTATGAACGAAGACGGCAGCATGGCCCGATTGCCTGAATTGAAATTGATTGCGGAGAAATTTGACATGAAAATCATTTCTATTAAAGATTTGATTGCTTACCGTTTAGAAACAGAAACACTTATTCGAAAAGAAGTAGAAGTAAAAATGCCCACCATTTTTGGCGATTTTGAGTTGATTGCATTTACACAAGTCAACACCGGTGAAACACATTTAGCCATTAAAAAAGGCAATTGGGAAAAAGACGAACCCGTTTTGGTGCGTGTACACAGCAGTTGCATGACCGGCGATATTTTGGGCTCATTACGCTGCGATTGTGGAGACCAATTGCACCACGCGATGAAGATGATTGAAAAAGAAGGAAAAGGTTTGGTGCTATACATGAATCAAGAAGGAAGGGGAATTGGATTAGTTAATAAATTAAAAGCATATAAACTTCAAGAAGAAGGGTTAGATACGGTTGAGGCAAACCTAAAACTTGGCTTCGGAATGGATGAACGTGATTATGGAATTGGCGCTCAAATATTAAGAGCATTAAATGTGTCTAAAATGATTTTAATGACCAACAATCCCAAAAAACGTGCTGGAATTTTAGGTTATGGGCTTGAAGTTGTTTCTTCTGTATCGATTGAAATTGAACCCAATGAACACAATGAAAAATATCTATTAACCAAAAGAGACAAATTAGGACACGATATTTTAAAAGGAATCTAGTTATTCAATTATATTATTGGGGTGAAAGTAATATCGAATCTTCAGCAACAATGCGTTTTCTACTTTTGAAAATGTCTGTTATTCTGTTCATGTCCTTTCTATAGGAAAGCTGCAAACCCGAACGATTTCGTTGATTTAATGTGAAATCAATACTGCTTCTGTTGAAGCCTACCACACGCAATGATCCATCTTTATTAATGGCCCATTCTATCGTGATATCTGGCGTTAATAATCCTTTTTTCTCCAATTGCTGCGTATAAGTAGGATTGTTATAATCTAAATTCCCCCCCACCAGCATCACCAATCTTTTGTTTAATAATATCTTTAAACCCGCGCGTATATTGGCTTGTAGCGATGAGGCACTTTTTTGCAAATCTAATGTTGGGTTGATGTCTATGTAAGTTGATAAAATTCCTTTTGTAGCTTTTTCAAGTTCTTTATTAAAGAATGTAGTGAGCAAACTCGATACCATTCCACCAATGGTGTTGGTGATTAATGTACTGGCATTTCCTTGGGTTAAGAAGTTTTGATTACCAATGATAAAAGTATTGAACAACAATAAGCTGGCTACTTGTTTATTCATTTCATTTTCATCATTTTTAAATTCGGCAAGACGCTTTACAATAATATCGTTCCTTCTTGCTTCACTGTTTTCGGGCAATTCAAAATCAAATTTTACAGTGGGTTTTTGTAATACACCAGATAAATGCGCAATGATTTTTATATTCGCTTTTTGAACAAAACCATTATTTGAAGCTAATACACTTAAATCAACATTTTTAGCATCATAATTTGCATCGATATCAATCAAGGCTTGATATGGATCGCCGTTCCAAGATATATTTCCCCGATTTAGTGTAAACGGATATTTGAGAAATGTTTGAAAATTAAAAGTATATTCTCCTTTGGTGAGCGCAAAATTTCCCCTGATTTTTAGCGGTTCTACATTGCCAAATGTAATGGCGAAATTCCCATTTCCCTGACCTTTAATTACATCACCAGTTTCCTCATCTAAAATTACATCCACCTTACAAGCTGGGTTTGCTTTGAGGTTTAACGAAATTATGATATTGGTTTTTTCTGCACTTGGCTTCTCCTTAATTTCCTCTCCAAATTTTACAAAATCGATATAATTTACCGAATTGGTTTCCAGTTGATCTGAAGTAGAAATATAAATATGGCTAGTGTCTACACTCATTGGCTCGCCCGTAATATTCAATTTTAAATTATTCAATTTCCCATTTAAGTTCAGTTTTATTCTGCCTATGATATGGCCATAAAATTGAGCATTGTCACGCTTACTAGTATTTAATAAAGATAATTTGTCTGATTCCATCACTAAATTCTTAAATTCGAAATCATCGAAAAAATGATGTGCTATTTTCCCATTTAAAGTTGCTGTATTATTTGATGAATCACTAAGGCTTATGAGGTTCAAATCAATTTCGTTCGCTTTGAAGATAATGGGTTGGTTCTTTACAAAGTATCGTACTTGAGTAAATTCTGATTTTAAGATCCCATTATTTATCATCGCATTCCCAATGATTTTTCTGTTATTCGGCCCACCTGAAATCACCAAATCAGTTGTAGCCTCACCTTCCAATTGAGAAAATACATCACCTAAATAAGGTTCTAATAAGGATAAATTTATTTTCTTCCCTTTTATGGATGTCATTAATTGTTTTTCACTACTGTCCTTATAATTGTATTGACCTTCTAGTTCAAAAATGTTAGTGGTGTCGTTGCTTTTTGCTCTGTATTCAACCAAACCCGTTTGTGCATTTGAAATGCCATTCATGAAAATGTTTCCAACTAATTTTTTTTCTACCATCAAACTATCCACTTTACCCATGAAATCAATGTTCATCTTGCCAAATGGATCGTTTAAATTGGCCGTTCCGGATAGTTTCCCTTTTATTTCTGGATCAGTAAAAATTAATGGAATAAAATCTTCCAACATAATATCATTTAATTCTGCTTTTATATTGGAATGGTTATTGATTTCATCCAAACTTGTATTGATAGAAATTTTTTCTTGATCGTGCGTTAAACTGATTTCACTGGCACTAATCACATTGCTCCTCATGGTGATTTCTCCATTTTCTTTGAGTTGCCATTTTTTATCGTTGATGATAAAAGTAGAAGGATAAAATAACACTGAAGCCCCATCTGAATATGTAGTTACCAAAGCATGCAAATCGGCTTCATTCATTGTTCCATTCGTACTTGTTTTCAGCGCAATTTCTGAACTGTCGTTTTTAGATGTAAATGACAATTGGCTGTTAGGGAAAATTAAACTATCCGAAAACATGATTTGTTCAACATCAATATTGGCGGACAGATTATTTAAATTGCCTTTTCCATCAATCTTAATATTATTGAATTTCTTTTCATCATATCCAAAATCAGGAATGTCGGCTTGAACATTTAATTCATTTTTACTCAGATTTAAATTGCCTTTGATGTTTGCATTATTTCCACCAGAAAAGTTTTTGTTGATTAAACTCAAATAGTCCTGAATGTTATTCGTTTTTATATCAAAATCAAATTCTTGTTTGCTGACAAATTTTTTAGGTTCGCTGATATAGCTAGGATAGTATTTGTGCAAAAACAATTTGAAGGCATCGGGTAATTCCATTATTTTAAACTTGCCAATAATAGACGTATTTACTTCATTAGAAACAAGAGAAAGGTTTTTAATGTTTCCTTCCATAGTAGAACTTAAAATAAGCTTTTCAAAAGATAATTTATTGTTGTTGTTGCTCAAATTAGCATCAAAAATTTCGGCTTGCCCCAAGAAATCATCAATATTGCTGCCACTAAAATTTAAATTGAATTTTCCGCCAAACGATAAATTTTGGTTGGATATTTTTAAGTTTTTCAGATTGGCTTTTTCTACATCAGCCTGCAAATTGAAACCAATTTTTTCTGGATAAAAACCAATTTCTCCAGCAAGATTTTTCACCATTAAGTTGGAATCTAAAATGCTAATGCTTCCCGTGAATTTGTTGTTTTTAAAACTGCCATTTGTTTTTATGTTTTGATAGTTGTAGCCATTAAATTCAAATTGTGGGATTATGCCATTAAAGCTATTTTTCATGTCTTTAATGGTAAACCCTAATCCTTCAATATGTCCATCTACTGAAATTCTGCCCAATAGATCATTGTTTATAAATTCCCCCAAATTGAATCTGGTGGTTTTTAAGTTACCGCTGTATGTAGGAATTCCTTTTTCTGGCAATTCAATTTTAATATCACTTTGTATATTACCCAAATCGGTATTGATGTCTCCATCTGCAACAAAATCGTTTAGGAATCCCGTAAAATGTCCTTTAAAATATATATTCCCTAAACGCGAAAGTTGAGGCTGTTTTATTTTTGAAATAGCTGGGATAAATTGCGTTAATTCATTAAAATTTGTAGTAGATCCTGTAGAATTAAACACCAAAAAGAGATGATCAATATCTGGTATGTTTTTCAAATTTAAATCGCCTTTTATGGTGGTTTGGTTTGATTTTAAATAAGCGTCTTTTATTTTAAGTTGATCTATCGTTCCATTTACCAATCCATTTACTTGTACCAATCTATGCCAATCCGAAAGTTCAGGCGCAAATAAAGCAATATCATCCGTATGCACTTTTGATTCTTTTAAATCACCTTCTAGCTTTACATTGGTGATGAAATTTTTCATGTCTTCATTGAAATTCACATAATGCATTGCATAATAATTGCCAATTCTGCTTTTGTTGGTAATGATGTCTAAATTTTTAAACTCCATTACATTGCCATTCATTTTTACATTTGATTCCAATTTTTTTATGTCAAGTCCACAGCTTTCTTTAGTTTGTACATTTACTTTAGCCGTAAGTTGCCCATCATTAAAAACAGCATCCTCAATAGCTCCACTAATTTTATCAAATTTAAAATGCAATTCATCAAATCGATCCGTGTATTTTTTTCGTGTTGTTAATTCATCATTCATGAATGCACCATCTTGAATGTTTATTTTTTTGATGGAAACTAACAGTTTATTTTTTTCTGTACTTTTTGGGTTTACTGCTGCATCTAATTTTTGCTTTTCTGCTAAAGTTCTCAACCCATCATAATTGTACAAGGAAAAGACGGGTTTTATTAAACTGATTTGATCTATTTTAAACTCATTTTTATTGAAATTGGGTTCCTTAATATTTACATTCAAATCTTGTATAGCAGCATTCATATTTTCCCCAATCCAATAATCTGTTGAAATGAAACGTAGGTTTTTTAATCTTAGTTTTTTTAAATCTAAAACCAAATTAGATTTTTGCTTTTCTTTGGTTGTATCCTGGAAATAATCCAAAATGAATTGGTAATTCCATTCTTTTGAACGCCTTTGTACATGAACTGTAGCGTCATCCAATTGAATGTTTTTTAGCGTGATGTTGTTTTTGGTAAAAAACCAATCATTTACATTTACCAATGCCGAACCCGCATATAACAAGGTGTCTTTTGAACGATCCTCAATCAACAGTTTTTTAAATTGTAGTTTATAAAAAAAAGTAAAATCCACCGATTCAATAGAAACTTTTGTATGTAACTTTTTGGATAGGCTAGTGGTCGCTTTTTTTACCAGCCAAGTTTGAATAGACGGTATATGAAGCAACCCGTACAAACTCATTAATAAAATTAGGAGTACGATGATAACGCGGGACAATATTTTAAAAAATCGTTTCAGCTTTTATGGGTTATGTGTAAAATTAACCAATCAATTTCTAAGATGAACTCAATTTAAATCAAATTCAACTTTTTTTTACAATAATTTAAGTAGTAATTCAAAAGTCAAAATTGAAAATTCAAAATGCAGATCCGTTAATTTAAAATGCTTAGGAACTTTTTGTAATTAATATGCTCAGTTCATCGGCACGATTTAATGCGGTAAATTGGTTTTTTTTGACCTTTTTTGATTCCCATCTTTTACAATTATCATTTTGTATTGGAAATTTTGTTGTGGCTATTTCTTACTTTTAAACTTTATATCTTAATAGTTGTAGTTATCATAGATAAAATTTTTAATTCATGCGTTTAACTTTTACTCTCTTCCTGTTTTTTTGTAGTCATTTTTCTAATGCACAAAGCATTAAAAGTCCAGATTCCTTTTTGGGATACAAATTGGGTTCTTATTATACCGAACATTATAAAGTATTTAATTATTTCAATTCATTGGCAAATGAAGCCAGTGACAAAATAATCGTAAAAAAATATGGCGAAACCAATGAACGTAAATCACTCATTTATGCCATCATTTCAACCCCAGAAAACATAAAAAATATAGAAGAAATTCGTAAAAATAGTATGCGACTATCTGGCGAATTGTCGGATAAACCAGCCGTTTTGAATATGCCAACTATCGTTTGGTTGAGCTATAATGTTCATGGAA
The DNA here is from genome assembly GCA_009885535.1 of Chitinophagaceae bacterium. GTDB lineage: Bacteria > Bacteroidota > Bacteroidia > Chitinophagales > Chitinophagaceae > Ferruginibacter. The sequence continues at coordinate 9,646 of VFKL01000128.1, forward strand.
ATGAAGCCAGTTCTACTGAAACCGCCTTGAAAGTTGCTTATGAATTGGTTGGAGGTAAAAATGAAAACATCAACAATTGGTTAAAAAACACCGTTGTTATAATTGATCCATGTTTGAATCCTGATGGGCGCGATCGTTATGTACATTGGTTTAACGGACAATTGGGCGCTAAGTCACAACCTACATTGATGGCTAGAGAGCATGATGAACCTTGGCCTTCAGGAAGATTCAATCATTACTATTTTGATTTAAACCGCGATTGGGCTTGGCAAACACAGGTTGAAACCCAACAACGCATTAAGATTTATAACGAATGGATGCCAACAATACATTGCGATTTTCATGAGCAATACATCAATAATCCTTACTATTTTGCGCCTGCTGCTGAACCATTTCACGAGGCCATTACGCCATTCCAACGCAGCTTTCAAAACGAAATTGGAAAAAATCATGCAAAATATTTTGATCAAAATGGCTGGCTCTATTTTACCAGAGAAATCTTTGATTTGTTTTACCCCTCTTATGGCGATACCTACCCAACATTTAATGGATCGGTTGGTATGACATACGAACAAGCGGGACATACACAAAGTGGACTATCGGTTGTAACAAATGAAGATACACTTACGCTATACGATAGAATCGCTCATCATTTCACCACAAGCATAAGCACCATAGAAGTGGCTGCTCAAAACGCAGAAAAAATAAATACTTCGTTTAAAAAATATTTCGAAGATCAAACTACTAATGGAAGCGGAATCTATAAAAGTTACATACTCAGCGGAAGCAATAAACATAAATTGAATGAGCTGATAATGTTGTTGGATAAAAATCAAATTAAGTACGGATATGCCAAAGAAGGTATTTCAATAAAAGGTTTTAATTATATCGATTCTAAAGAAAAGAGTTACAAAACATCTAATTCTGATTTGGTTATAAGTACTTATCAACCCAAAGGGGCCTTGGTGAATGTACTTTTTGAACCCAATTCAAAATTAGCCGATTCGGTTACTTATGATATTACTGCATGGTCATTGCCTTATGTTTATGGGCTTGATGCTTATGCTGTAAAAGAAAAAATTGCCATTGATAATTTAAGTAAAGCCAATAGTACAGGTTTTGTAAATCCTTCAACCAACAGTTATGCGTACTTGTTGGCATACAAATCATTTAACGACTCCAAATTATTGGCTTCGTTATTAAATGTAGGAATTAAAGTAAGATATGCGGAAAGTCCTTTTACCATAGCAGGAAAAAACTTTGATCGAGGTACGCTTATTGTTTTAAAACATGGCAATGAAGAAAAAATAAATGCGATGATGGAGTTGGTTAAAAATTTTAATGCTGATGTAACACCTGTTCCTACAGGATTCATGGAGTCTGGTTTTGATTTTGGCTCAGAAAAAATACACCTCATCAAGAAAAAAAATATAGCTATTGTAGTTGGCGAAAATACATCTGCAACTGCGGTAGGAGAGGTTTGGCATTTATTTGATAAGGAGTTGAGTTATGCGTTGACATTAATTAATCCAAATGAAATTTCAAATTTAAAAAATGGAGATGTGGATGTGTTGATTTTTGTAGATGGGGAATATAAGATGCTATCAGATAAAGAAAGTAGTTTGAAAAACTGGGTGCGTGATGGCGGGAAAATTATTGCATTGGAAAATGCAGTAAAACAAATGTCAACTGGAGAATGGGGCATAAAAATGAAAAAAGATCCCGAATCTGCTGAAAATAAAGAAAGCAATTACAGCGACTTGAAAAGGTATGAACTACGAGAAAGAGATAACGTTAGTTTCAACACGCCGGGTGCAATTTATAAAGTTGAATTAGATGATAGTCACCCTTTGGCATTTGGTTACAACAGCAATTATTTTTCTTTAAAAATGAATAACGTGGTGTATGAGTTTTTAAAAGAAGGTTGGAATGTAGGTGTAATAAAAAAAGATGGTCTTGTGGCCGGATACGTTGGAAAAAATACAAAACCGTCTATTAAAGATGGAACTGTTTTTGGTGTTCAATCATTTGGAAAAGGAACAGTAGTTTATTTTGCAGATGATATCATTTTTAGGTCGTTTTGGCAAAATGGGAAACAGATGTTTGCAAACGCTGTGTTTTTGGTAGATTAATTTCTTCTCGATTTGTAGTAAACTATTTTCATTTCCATTAAAAAATATTTTTTGAAAAAAATAACCTTGCTGTTTTCTGCATTCATTTATGTTGGACAGATTTTCGCACAAACACCAAAAACATTTACCGCATCTGAAATATTTTCGCAGATCAAAAAGCTGAATGTAGTAGGTTCGGTTTTATATATTGCGGCCCATCCGGATGATGAAAACACGAGACTTTTGGGTTATTTGGCCAATGAAAAAAAATACAGAACGGGCTATTTAAGTTTAACCAGGGGTGATGGTGGACAAAATTTAATTGGTGATGAACAAGGTGTTGACTTGGGTTTGATAAGGACGCAAGAATTATTGGCTGCAAGAAATGTGGATGGTGCAGAGCAATTTTTTTCGAGCGCTTACGATTTTGGATATAGTAAAAATCCAGAAGAGGCTTTACGCATTTGGGGTCACGATAAAATATTAAGCGACGTCGTATATATCATCCGTACGTTCAAACCCGATGTTATTATTTGTAGATTTCCAACAACAGGTGAAGGTGGTCATGGACACCATACAGCTTCCGCAATGTTGGCAGAAGAAGCTTTTGAAGCCGCCGCAGATTCTACAAAATTTCCAGAACATTTTACATCGGGTGCTTCTACTTGGAAAGCCAAAAGACTTTTATGGAACACGTTTAATTTTGGTTCAACCAATACCCAAAAAGATGATCAATTTAAATTGGATGTTGGTGGGTTCAATGCTTTATTGGGAAAGAGTTACGGTGAAATGGCTGCACTGAGTAGAAGTCAACATAAAAGCCAAGGTTTTGGCGTGCCAGCGCAAAGGGGGAAAAGCATCGAATATTTTAAAACTTTAAAAGGCGAACCAGTAATTAATGATTTATTTGAAGGTATAAATACACAATGGAGCCGTTTTGAAAATGAAAAGGTTCAATTGGTAAAAGATCTTTTTGAATTGGATGGAATTGCCTCAACAGCTTCATTTAATTATTCATATTTCCAACAAAAAATTGATTCTTTAATCCAAAATTTTAATGTAGAACATCCCGGAAATTCAACAAAATTATTAACTGAATTATATTATGATGGTTTGTTGAAATGGCATGCAAAATCGAATACATTGCTCAATAATTATTTTGTTTTAAAAATGAATGAAGTACGCACGCTTGTTGAATCTTGTAACGGGTTGTATATGGAAGCCATAGCATCACAACCGAAAATTGTAGCAGGAGATACGACAAAATTGACCTATTCATTTATCAATCGATCAGGCATTCCAATAGATAGAATCAGAACGTTTACAAACCACAATACAAACCATAAGGATTTAACGATAGATTCAAAATTAATCAACCAAACAACAAATGTGAAAGACAGTTTTTTGGTGGATAAAAACCAATTTCTATCTCAGCCATATTGGTTGAAAAATAAAATGAATAAAGGCAGTTATTCACTTTCATCTCTATTTGAATTGCAACATCTCGAAGATAAAGGCATGTTTAATACATTTGATGTAAACCTTTCAGGAAGACCTTACTTTTTTGATAAGCCAATAATGTATAAATACACAGATCCCATAAAAGGAGAAATTTATCAGCCAGCAGTTGTGATTCCAGGGTTATACATTAAGCCAGAAAAATCAATCTTGATAAAATCTAACAATGGCAAAACATTTGTAAACATTACCTTAATCGCCAATAGAAATATTGTTATTGATTCATTGAAAGCCAACAATCGCAACTTGATTTTAGGAACAAAACTTTCGTTGGTAAAAGATGAAAAGAAAATAATTAAGGTAGAAATTACTGATTCAAATACGCTGTTTGTGGCCTATGAAGGTCAACGAGCATTTGACACTTATGCCAGAGAAATTAAGTACGACCATATTCCAAACATCATTTATTTTAAACCGGCTGTTGTAGAATGTAAAAGCATTGATTATAAAATTGCGGGTAAAAAAATTGGTTATATTGAAGGGGCTGGAGATAAAGTGGCAGAAGCTTTGACTCAAATGGGATACACCATTACGGTTTTAAAAAAAGAAGATATAATTGCACATAAATTAAAAGATTTCGATGCGATTGTAACTGGTGTACGTGCTTACAATACCAATGAGTGGATGAATGAGGTTTACGAGGTATTGATGAATTATGTAAAAGAAGGAGGGTTGATGTTGGTGCAATACAACACTAGCAATCAAATTGGGCCAATCAAAGCGAAGATTGCACCTTATCCATTTACCGTTTCTCGAAATAGAATTACGGATGAAAATGCAATCGTAAATATTTTAAATCCCGAACTTAAAATCTTTAATTATCCCAATAAAATTACGGCTAGTGATTTTGAGGGTTGGATTCAGGAAAGAAGCATTTACCATGTTTCGGACTCCGATAGCAATTATATCAAACCTTTAAGCATGAAAGATCCTGGTGAAAAAGAAAATGATGGAAGTTTGGCAATAGCGAACTATGGAAAAGGGAAATTTATTTATACGGGCTTGGCATTTTTTAGACAACTTCCTGTAGGCGTAACTGGTGCGTATAGATTCTTTGCGAATTTGTTGGCTAAATAAAAAGTATAAAAAACTAATCTTCTGCGGATTCGATTTTGTAGGTTAATAACATGTTCCTATTTGCCAAAATCTTAAAAGGATATTCGCCTTCTTTTTTGAAAGTATAATTGAATTTTATTTCGCCGTTGTCGTTTGTGAAATTAATTCGTTCTGGTTTTAATTGTTTAACCCCATCGCCAATGATGATTGAAACATCCGAAATGTCGGAATTGTTTTGAAGCTTAATGGTAAATGAATTTGTTTTTGTAGTGTTGCATTTTATAAAGCCCTGCTCTGGGAAAAAAGCTTGTGTTTTGTAGATGTACGAAGCCGTTCCAATTATTGGTAAATCATAAAATGCTTTTGCTGTTTTACTGCCAGTTCCCAACACCCAAGCACTATTATCTGGGAAATGATCTAAATTGAAAATGTTTTTTTCAGAAAAGAAATAACAATCTGAAAAACTTGGTGTGAACACCATGAATTTTTTATCCAAACTTCCTGATGCTTTTGCTGCATCTACGTAATACCAATTTGAAGGACTTGTACCCAATTGAATGACATTCCAAGAGTGGTTAAAATCTTCCGGCATTTCGCCAATTTGGTCAGTATTGAATTTTGAATAACCATCTACGGTTAAGCAGCGGATATCAGCTAGGCTACACATTTCTTGAACAAGTGTGGAAAATCCAATAGAAGTAGTTTTTCGATTTAGAATAACATTTTCGGGTTGAATGTTTTTTGTGTCGTTGGAACGGGTAGCTTTAGGATCAAGAGCAATGTTGTTGGCAATCCAACTGAATATCGCTCTTGATTTTAAAGTTTTATCTGTAAAGTTTTGCGTAAGTGTATCAGCTATTGATGCTACATTTAAAAGGGGGAGAGCGCCCAATTTTTTTACATATAAATCAACGTTTTCATATTGCTTTACATTGATTTGAGCAATCCCAGTTGAGGCAAAAAATAAGGCAATAAATAATAGATTGATTACACGCATCATTTTTAAATTTTATTCGCCACCACCGCCAGCTTCTTTCTTTGCTTTCTGTGCATCTTTCATCGCTTGAATTTGCTCAGGGGTAAATGATTCTTTTATTTTTTTAGATTTTTCTTTAGAAGCCATTTTTATTTCTGCTGCTTTTTGATCTGCATTTAATGTGGTATCACTTTCAATTCTAGATTTCTCAGCTTTAAAAACTTTATTGATTTCTTTTAGTTTTGCTTTTTGTGCTTCAGTAATTGGGGCTGCAACTAGTGCTGCTGGAGCTGCGGTTTCTACTGGTGCTGCTACAATTGGAGCCACAGCTACAGTGTCGGCTTTTGGGGTTTGTTTTTTTGCTTTTTTGTTTTGGCAATTTGCAGATGCGCCTACTAATACAAGGCACGACAACACGATGATTCTTTTCATTTTTTTGGTTTTAAAGTTTTGATTTCAAATGTCTGATAAATTCTCGAATCAGACGAATCTTATTTATGATAGTTTAACTTCAAAAAAAATCCTCCAAAAATTGAAGGATTTTTTTGAACTATCTAATAAATAATAACTCGCGATATTTTGGAAGCGGCCAAATACTGTCATCAACCATCAATTCTAATTTATCTGCATGATATCTGATGGTATCAAAGTATTTAATTTTGATATCGTCGCAATATGCAATGGCTCTGTCTCTTGTATTGCTGATTTCATTTGCTTTTTTACGCGCTTCAATCATCGCTTCTACATTTTTGCTGATGGCATTAATGTGTTCACAAATTTTTTCTAAAACAGCTTGTTGACTTTCATATAAGCTTGTTGAAATATTCAGGTTTTTTAAGCCAACTATATTTTCTAAAAGCATATTTTGGTATTTCACCGCTGCTGGCAAAATCATAGTTGATGCGATATCGCCCATTACTCGTGCTTCAATTTGCACTTTCTTAATGTACTCTTCAAGCATAATTTCATGACGCGCTTCAAGTTCTAAATGATTGTAAATGTGGTTGTCTTCAAATAATTTTTTAGCCTTATCTGCAGCAAAAGCATCTAAAGAAACCGGTGTTGTTTTTACATTTGGTAATCCTCTTTTTTCTGCTTCTTTTTCCCATTCGTCGCTATATCCATCTCCTTCAAACAATACTTTTTTGCTTTCAACAATGTATTTCTGTATGATTTGCATGATGGCTACTTCTTTCTTTTCGCCTTTTTCAATCAATGCATCAACTTCTATTTTAAAGTTTTTAAGCGTTTCTGCCATTACAGAATTAAGAATCGTCATTGGCCCTGCGCAATTTGCAGATGATCCTACAGCACGGAATTCAAATTTATTTCCTGTAAAAGCAAATGGTGAAGTACGATTTCTATCGGTGTTATCCAACATCAATTCTGGAATACTTTTATGAATATCCAATTTAAGCATGGCTTCATCTGCTTCGTCGAAGTTGCCGCCAACCCTGCTTTCTACTTGATTTAATACATCGGTTAAATACTTTCCAATAAATATGGAAATGATAGCAGGAGGTGCTTCATTTGCACCCAAACGGTAATCATTGCTCGCACTTGCGATTGATGCGCGAATCAATTCTGAATAATCGTGTACCGCTTTGATGGTATTTACAAAGAATGTAAGGAACATCAAATTCGTTTTTGGCGTTTTACCAGGTGCCAATAAATTCACTCCAGTATCTGTGGCCATACTCCAATTGTTGTGCTTTCCACTTCCGTTGATACCGGCAAATGGTTTTTCATGCAACAACACCATCAAATTATGACGTTTTGCTACTCTAGTCATCACATCCATCAACAATGTATTGTGATCTACCGCAAGGTTTAATTCTTCAAATATAGGCGCACACTCAAATTGTGCAGGTGCTACTTCATTATGTCTTGTTCTTAATGGAATACCCAATTTGTAAGATTCGTTTTCGAAATCTTTCATGAATGCATAAACACGCTCGGGAATTGCACCAAAATAATGGTCTTCCAATTGTTGGCCCTTTGCAGGCGCATGACCAAATACTGTTCTTCCCGTTAAAGCTAAATCCGGACGAGCCAATGCCAATCCAGCATCTACCACAAAATATTCCTGCTCCCAACCTAAAGTTGCATTAACTTTTGAAACGTTTTTATCAAAATACTGGCAAACATCTACAGCCGCTTTGTCTAAAGCAACGATAGCTTTTAACAAAGGTGTTTTTGTATCAAGTGATTCTCCGGTATAAGAAACGAAAATAGTAGGAATGCAAAGCGTTTTTCCTTCTCCAGTTTCTGTAATAAATGCTGGAGATGAAGGATCCCAAGCGGTATAACCTCTTGCTTCAAAAGTTGCCCTCAATCCACCACTTGGAAATGAAGATGCATCAGGCTCTTGTTGTATCAATGCCGCACCATCAAATTCTTGAATTGGCGTGCCATCGCCTTTTAACGTAAAAAATGAATCATGTTTTTCAGCAGATAAACCTGTTAATGGCTGAAACCAATGCGTGAAATGCGTAACACCCTTTTCTTCAGCCCACGCCTTTAAACCATTGGCTATGTTACTGCCCATTCCGCGGTCGATTTTTTTTCCACCTTTAATTGATGATAACAAACTTTTATACGCTTCATCACTTAAATAATGACGCGCTGTTTTTAGTGTAAATACATTTTCATTAAAAACAGATGTAATCTTTTCTGCTGTTTTGGTGTTTTGTGCCACACTACTATTAGTAATGTTCTTAATGGCATCGAATCTTAAAGAATTCATATTTTTTGGTTTTTATTCGCCAAAAGTAATGAGATAAAAGTTTAAAATGCAATTTTTTAGTAAGAAATATTTAAAAATTGAGCGTATGAGACAAAAAAATGTTAGATATTTTAAAATTTAATTTGTTTGAATAAAAGTAAAAAGTAAAAATTGAAAAGCAAAAAACTGAACGTTTGAGTGGTGAGATTCAAAAGATAATAAGAACAAATTTTAACTTTTCAATTTTGACTTTTGAATTAAATAAAGACTCATCAGAATCGGTGTAAGTAAATATGGAAGAAACAGACTTCTATAACGGGCAATTGAATTATAATTGGGTACGATAAATCCGGTGGTAGCAATCATTATTAAGGCTAATAATAACATGTAAAATAGGAAAGGCTGAAATTGTTGCTTTTTAAAATGTCCGTATTTTAAACAAAAGAAAAGCCACATCAAAACCAGTACTTCAAAAATGAATAGTTCTACACTTAATAAAAATGAAAAAATATTTTTGGTTTCCCAGATATAAGGACGAAGAAATCCATGATTGATTGCGATGGGACTGTTGTCCAAAAAGCTAGACAAAGTTGGTTTCAAATCAAAACTATTCAGCTGAGAGTTTGCCAGTTTTAAATGGTCAAAATCCATTTTTCTTTGTGTAATGATTTGTAATGGCTGAAACTGTGGAAAGAAAATTTCTGTAAAATAAATAGAAATTCCTCCGAGAATAAAAAAAGTAATTAAGATTTTGAAATGACTTATTCCATATTTTTTTGACATTAAAAATCCAATAGTTGCCGGAATTAAAGCAAGCAATAAAAAGTTTCGCATCAAAACCAAGATCAAAAAGCTTGAAATAAATAAAATCAACTTTTTATTAGAAACTCCTTCTTCCACCATAAAATACAACGCATAAGTATAAACACCAAGCGCTCCAAATACTGTCGCATCTTTATGTATTCCTGCCGAAAAATAAATGGTGGTGGGGATTAAAAAGCAACAAAAAATAAGCAGGTTGTTTTTTTCTTTATACAAATGAACGAGCATTCGATACAATCCAATACTTCCCAAAAATGCAAATACACTGATAAATAAAGCGTTTATATAATAGTTGCCAAAACTAATGAAGTTTAAAAGCGCTAGTATTTTGATGATGATGTTATTTCGGAGGTCGTTCCAATATGAATTGGTGGTGCCAAAAAAGTTGTTGAAATGTAAATCGTTATTTAACGGCAATAATGCTTTGAAAAATAGCTTCGGATTTGATTTTAATATGTCATGCTCTAAAATACCTTCACCATGCAAATACCAATAATCGCTTTGGGGCGCAAATTTGTAGGAGATCCATCCAATTGAAATCGCACCAATAATTCGGTACAAAAATAAAATGCCAATTAGCTTTGAACTCAGTCCCGCTTTTTTTACAAAAGGAATCTTGTTGATGATTACACAAAAAATGATGAGATAAATAAAAAAAAATAAATAATCCAAGGTTGATTTTTTTCTTGTTTGGAATTTAGTTAAAATTATTGCTTTTTATATCCGTTAATGCAACAAGGGTTTATTATTTTTGCCAAAATTTAAAAACTCAACATTCACAATGGAAATTACTGTCGAAACCGCAGCCAAACTCAGAATTACAGAAGCAGAATTTGAAATGATAAAAACCAAATTGGGTAGAACGCCCAATTTTACGGAGCTCTGTGCTTTTAGCGGGATGTGGAGCGAGCATTGTAGTTATAAGAATTCGATTAAATGGTTAAAAACATTGCCAAGAGATGGTGCAAAAATGCTGGTTAAAGCAGGTGAAGAAAATGCGGGTTTGATGGATATTGGCGATGGTTATGGGGTGGTTTTTAAAATAGAATCACACAATCACCCTTCAGCACTTGAGCCATTTCAAGGCGCAGCTACTGGGGTTGGAGGAATTAACAGAGATATTTTCACCATGGGGGCAAGACCAATTGCTTCGCTGAATTCTTTGCGTTTTGGTAAATTAACTGAAGCAAAAACACAGCATTTACTAGCCGGTGTGGTTCATGGCATTGGGCATTATGGCAATTGCTTCGGCGTTCCAACTGTTGGTGGAGAAATTTATTTTGAGGAATGTTATCATACCAATCCTTTGGTAAACGCAATGAGCGTGGGTATTTTAAAAAATGGCGAAACCATTTCAGCTACTGCTGAAGGTGAGGGAAATCCTGTTTTCTTTGTAGGTTCTGCTACAGGTAAAGATGGAATAGGTGGGGCTTCTTTTGCGAGTGCCGAAATTACAAAAGATAGTGTGGAAGATTTGCCAGCCGTTCAGGTAGGCGATCCGTTTCAAGAAAAAAAATTATTGGAAGCTTGTTTGGAAGTAATGCATACGGGCGCAGTTGTAGGTATGCAAGATATGGGCGCAGCCGGAATCATTTGCTCTACTGCCGAAATGAGTGCCAAAGGAAAATCAGGTATGATTATTCATCTTGATAAAGTGCCTACTCGTCAACAAGGGATGAAAGCATGGGAGTTATTGTTGAGCGAAAGTCAAGAAAGGATGTTGTTGGTGGTTAAAAAAGGAATGGAACAATCTGTACTTGATGTGTTTGAAAAATGGGATTTGCCATGCAGTCATATTGGTGATGTTACTACCGATGGCATGTTACGTTTTTACATGAATGGCGTTGAAGAAGCGGTTATTCCTGCTGAAGAATTGGTATTAGGTGGTGGCGCTCCACAATATGAAAGAGAATATTCGCGTCCAGCATATTTTGATAAAATTGAAGCATTCAACATCGATCAAGTTACAGATGTTACAGATTTGAAATCAACAGCTGAGCAATTGATTGAGTTACATAATATTGCCAGCAAAAAATGGATTTACGAGCAATACGATAGCATGGTAGGAACTGGAAATGCCAGTACAAACGAACCAAGTGATGCCGCAATTGTGATTGCCAAACCAACCCAAAAAGCGTTGGCACTTACCACAGATTGCAACAGTAAATATGTATTTGCAGATCCTTACAAAGGTGCGATGATTGCCGTGGCTGAAGCTGCTAGAAATATTGTTTGTAGTGGTGCGCAACCTTTAGGCGTTACCAATTGCTTAAATTTTGGAAATCCTTACGACCCAGAAGTATATTTTCAATTTGTAGAAGCCATTAAAGGAATGGGCGCTGCTTGTGTGAAATTTGATACGCCTGTTACTGGTGGAAATGTGAGTTTTTATAACCAATCTCCTGATGGACCGGTTTACCCAACACCCACAATTGGAATGGTTGGTTTGATGGATTCTGTGAATGATAAAATGACCATGTTTTTTAAAAATGAAGGCGATTTTATTTATTTAATTGGAAACATTAAAAACGATATTGGATCATCGGAATATCTGCATAAAATTGTAGGACAGGAATTTTCACCGGCGCCATATTTTGATTTGGATGAAGAATTTGACATGCAACAATTGGTTGCTTCAATTATAAAAAACAAATTGATTCAATCGGCTCATGATATCAGCGAAGGTGGGCTTATTGTAGCTTTGATGGAAAGTGGGTTTTTCAATAACCTCGGTTTTAATGTAACACAATCGGATAATAACATTAGAAAAGATGCCTATTGGTTTGGAGAAGCTCAAGGTAGGGTGGTAGTTTCTGTTACAGAAAAAAATAACGAATTGTTTAATGCATATGTTAACAAACAAGCGATTCAAGTACAATGCATCGGACAAGTAACAAAATCCCAAATTCTTGTAAACGGAGAAGACTGGGGAAATATTGATGCATGGAAAAGCAAATATGAAAAAGCTATTGAAAAATTAATGCATAAGTAAGCTTTTGTTGAAAATTTTTGAAAAAAAGTTTGCATAATTTTTCATCAACACATTTTACGTAGTTATCTTTGCCCGACCTTCAGGATTTATCTTACGTTCCTCGGTCTAAATAATCATATCATTTTTATAAAAAAACACCTGGCGTAAATATGCGTATGGTGATTTTTTTTATAAAATAATTTTTTAAATTTTATGTCAAAATACATTTTTGTAACTGGTGGTGTAACGTCTTCATTGGGTAAAGGAATCATTGCAGCATCGCTTGCAAAGCTGCTTCAAAGTAGGGGATTGAAAGTTACAATTCAAAAATTTGATCCGTATATTAATGTGGATCCTGGAACGTTGAATCCATACGAACATGGAGAATGTTTTGTTACAGATGATGGTGCCGAAACAGATTTGGATTTGGGACATTATGAGCGTTTTTTAAACATACCCACCTCACAAGCAAATAATGTTACAACAGGTAGGATATATCAAACCGTCATTAATAAAGAGCGCGAAGGCGATTATCTAGGCAAAACTGTTCAGGTAGTACCACACATTACGGATGAAATCAAGCGCAGGATGATGTTGCTGGGTGAGTCTGGTGATTTTGATATTGTGATAACTGAACTTGGTGGAACCGTGGGTGATATTGAAAGTTTACCTTTTGTTGAAGCCGTTCGTCAGATTCAATGGGAGCTGCCAGAAGAAGATTGTATCGTGGTACATTTAACCTTAATTCCATATTTAAAAGCAGCAAAAGAATTAAAAACAAAACCTACACAACATAGTGTTCGATTATTGAGTCAGGAAGGTGTTCATCCTAATATTATTGTTTGCAGAACTGAACATCCGTTAAATGAAGATTTAAAAAGAAAGATTGCTTTGTTTTGTAATGTAAAGCCAGAAGCGGTGATTGAAGCGATTGATGCGGGAACGATTTATGAAGTGCCATTAAAAATGTTTGAAGAAGGATTGGATGTGATCGTGTTGAAAAAGCTACATATTAATGGTTATGCAGCACCCGACTTGGTAAAATGGAATTCGTTTTTAGATAAATTGAATCATTCTGAAAAAACGGTAAACATTGGGTTGATTGGAAAATATGTTGAATTGCAAGATGCGTACAAATCAATTTTAGAAGCGTTTGTGCATGCTGGTGCTGTTAATCTTTGTAAAGTAAATGTTGTAAATGTTCATAGCGAATTTATCACAGAAGATAATGTAGCAGAGCAATTGAGTGGATTAGATGCACTTCTTGTGGCACCAGGTTTTGGCATTAGAGGTGTTGAAGGGAAAATTGAAGCAGTGAAATTTGCAAGAGAAAATAAATTGCCTTTCTTTGGTATTTGCTTGGGCATGCAAATGGCGGTTATTGAATTTGCCCGAAATGTAATTGGTTTTACAGATGCACATTCTACCGAAATGGATACCGAAACCACACACCCCGTTATTGCTTTGATGGAAGAACAGAAAAGTGTTACCAGTAAAGGCGGAACAATGAGATTGGGCGCGTATCAATGTGAGTTGGCACCCAATTCGTTGGCGCATAAAATTTACGAAACCAATGAAATCAGCGAAAGACATCGCCATCGTTGGGAGTTTAATAATCAATATCTAAACGATTACATCAATAACGGAATGGTTCCAAGTGGAAAAAATATAAAAGAAGACCTTGTTGAAATTATCGAAATAAAAGACCATCCTTTTTTTATTGGGGTTCAATATCATCCTGAACTAAAAAGTACGGTTGAAAATCCGCATCCTATTTTTGTACATTTTGTAAAAGCAGCTATTGAGCACGCAGAAAAAAAACAAAAATCATAACATTGTTATGATTTGATATTATTTTAGCCAATGCAAAAATTAAGCATGAGCGATTTAAACAGGTTAACCCCTGAAGAATTCAAACGCTCAAAAAAAACACCCGTTATTGCCGTTCTCGAAAATATTCGAAGTGCTTATAATGTGGGTAGTTTATTCAGAACTGCCGATGCTTTTTTACTTGAATCCATATATTTAATTGGCTATACAGCCCAACCTCCGCATAAAGAAATCAAGAAAACAGCTTTGGGTGCCGAAGAAACGGTTGAATGGCATTATTTCGCCGATACAAAATCTGCAATTGAAAAGCTCAAAGAAAATGGCTACAAAGTTTACGCCGTTGAACAAGTAGTGAATAGCATTTCACTTGAAAACTTGACCATAGATAACGATGAAAAAATTGCAGTCATATTTGGAAATGAAGTGAGTGGGGTAGAACAAGATAATATTTTACTATGCGATGGATGTATCGAAATTCCTCAATTGGGCATGAAACATTCATTAAACATTGCTACTGCTGCAGGTGTTGTGTTGTGGGAGATTATTAGAACAAGGATGAAGAGCGACAAGTAAAAAGTGAAAAGTAAAAAGTGAAAAGTAAAAAGTGAAAAGTAAAAAGTGAAAAGTAAAA